>JAGOFF010000124.1 GCA_017997315.1 Clostridia bacterium | reverse complement strand
AGGCGACTCTTCCCCGGCCGACGCCGTTTCCAGCGCTGCCCGAACATCCGCTGGCAGCCGGGTGTTCGCCTCGACGCACAGCCGCGCGACGGTGTCCCGGATCCGCTCGACATCGATCTTCCGGCCTGCTGTATCCGCTTGTGTCATTCAAATGCCCCCGGTGTTGGTATTCAGACCAAAGGTCTTGTTCGCTCATTATACGGTTTTTACACGCGGTTTTTGTGAAGAATCCCATAAAGCTTAGAAATAAGCCCGTTTCCGGTTCTTCGGTATTGACAGCTAAAGAAAATAGATATCATAATAAGCGTGAAATCCATCCTATGTAAGGAGGCTTGACATGAACAAATCCGAGATGGTCGATGCCGTCGCAAAAGCAACGAAGATCAGCAAGAAGGACAGCGAAGCCGCCGTGAACGCGTTTCTTGACACGGTGACAAAGACCCTGATGAAGGGTGACAAGGTCGTACTGGTCGGTTTCGGCACCTTTGAGGTAAAAAAGCGCGCTGCAAGGATTGGCCGCAATCCGAGCACCAAGAAGGCCATGAACATCCCCGAGTCCAAAGCACCGGTTTTCAAAGCCGGCAAGGGGCTCAAGGAAAAAGTCAACAAGTAACTCCCGCGATCCCGAACCCCCGGTTTGACCGGGGGTTCTTTTTTTACATTTCCATCCCCTGCCCCCCCGATATCATGGGATGCGGCCGACCGGCATATCGGCCACCAGCATACCGCCTCGCGGACCCTCCGGGTCCGCAGCCCCCTCCTCCGTCATGATCCCCGCCAGCCGGATCGTCTGTTCCCGCAGCGCGTTGATCGCCATGCTGTTGGTCATCACGCGCAGGGTCTCGCCGGACAACCGGATGCAATAACGTAGGTCGCGCTCGATCCGACGGGGGGTCGTGCGGAAGTATGTGGCCGCCGCAGGATACAGGCTCTTGCTCACCGGCCAGGGTTCGATGCCCTCCCGGATCGAGAGTTCGATCATCATGCGGAAATACCGGTAACCCTTGAGATGGGGAGGAACGCCGGCCTCCTGCAGCGCACGTTGGATCGCCTGTTCCAGCACCGGGTCGATCAAGCGCCGCTTCTCCCCGTCCAGACGGAGCGCATACCCCGCGGTGTCCAGGATGTTGCGCGCCGCGAACTCCGATCCTTTGCGCCCGTCGACCAGATAGTGCATGCGACCCGCGGTATCGGCAAATCCCAGACACCCCTTGCGCCGAAGCAGTTCGCCGACCTGCGACATGATGTCACGGTCGCTGGAGGCGACAAAAAAGCCGAGTCTCTCTTCCTGCGGACGCCCGTTCTCCATCGCTGCCATCCCCCTTCCCCATGCCGATCATTTTTGCATGCGGAAATAGGGTACTCAATAGGATATATGCGAGATTCTGGAATGTCAGCCCTGAACGGGCTCGATCGAGAGGATGATGCGGCTGCGGGGCGCAATGGTCATCCGGTAGGCTCCGCCCGCGACCGGCCGCTCCGCCCAGGGTGCAAAACTCAACCGGCGGCCGTCGACCACCACGCTGTTCCATCGCTCGGAAACCTGCTCCACCGTGACGATCCGGGGCTGGATCCCGCCGATCGCCAGCCGCTCCGCGTCCAGCAGCGCCGGAGCGGTGAAAAACACGGAGAACATGACCGTCAGAAGCGCGAACACCGCCGGCAGCGGATAGATCCATGCACGCCGGACCCGGTTGCAGAGGCTCCTGCGCGCAAACAGCAGAAGCAGCCACGTCAGCAGAACGGATCCCGCAAGCCCGGCTAGAAGAATCATCAAGAAGTACATCATTCGGGATCCCCTCCTGCGGGTAGTATAGCATAAGGCTGAAATTCACTCCCTCGCGTTGACAGGAGGAGGCTTGGGTTTATAATGTTAGCTGTGGCTAACATTTACGGGTCCGGTCCAGTCCTTAGCGGCCGATCGGGGAAACGGAAGGTTCAAATCATGAGGACTCCACTATCCAGCATGCGTCCCGGACAGCACGGCACGGTCGTTTCGATCGGGGATACCGGCGCGCTGCGCCAGCGGCTCATCGCAATGGGCCTGACCCCCGGCGCGGAGATCTCGCTCCGCAAATACGCCCCGCTCGGGGACCCGTTGGAGATCCGGATCCGGAACTTTGAACTGTCGATCCGACGGAGAGACGCGGAAAGCATCCTCGTGGACCGCGGGGAGGATGCCCGGTGATCCGGCGCATCGCCCTGGCGGGCAATCCCAACAGCGGCAAGACCACCCTTTTCAACCAGCTGACCGGCACCCGGCAGACCACCGGGAATTGGCCGGGTGTCACGGTCGAGAAAAAGGAGGGCGTCGTACGCCATTCACACGGCCGGCTCTACATCGTCGATCTGCCGGGGATCTACTCCCTGTCCCCCTATTCGATGGAGGAGGTCATCTCCCGCAACTTCATCCAGGATGAGAAACCGGACATCGTGGTCAACATCGTCGACGCGACCCATCTCGAACGCAATCTGTACCTCACGCTGCAGTTGAAGAAGCTGGGCCGCCCGATGGTGCTGGCGCTCAACATGATGGACGAGGTCGTGGGCATGGGAGACCGGATCGATATCCGGGCATTGTCCGAACGCCTCGGCATCCCGGTCGTGCCGGTCTCCGCCAAGCACGGCTCCGGACTGGACGACCTGGTCGGGGTGGTCTGGGAGATGGCGTTCCGCGACGATCCCGAGGTCTACCCGCTGCTTCGCCAGCGGCACGGCGCGCACGGTGCGCACGGTCCGTACGGCGGACGACGGCATCGGGGACGCCGAGGGCACCCGCACGACCGGCCCGGCTTTCTGGGGCACCTGCACCATCACATCGACCACCGCGGAGATCCGGGCGCGACCGCCGGCCGGGCCGAAGACCACGAGTTCCACGACTACCATGCCTACTTCGACCACCTCCGGCATGTCGACCATTCCGAGATCATGCAGGCGGACTTCCGACCGGAGACCGAGGAGGAAACCGCGCAGATGTACCAACAGGCGGTCGCGATCCATGACGCGGTCTACCGGCGCGCGGACGGCAAGGACGCGCTTTCCTTCTCGGACAAGATCGACCGTGTCCTGACCCACCGGATCCTGGCGCTTCCGATCTTCCTCCTGATCATGTTCCTGGTGTTCCAGCTGTCGTTCAGCCCTCTGGTCGGGGGAAGGCTGACGGACGCGCTCGAGGTGCTGTTCAACCATGTCCTCGGCGGTTGGGTGACCTCGCTGCTGGACGCCGCCGGAGCCGCCCCCTGGATCGGGTCTCTGCTTGTCGGCGGGGTGATTTCCGGCGTCGGCGGCGTCCTGACGTTCGTTCCCCAGATCACGCTGCTCTTCCTGTCGCTCACGATCCTCGAGGACTCCGGCTACATGGCGCGCGCGGCGTTCATCACGGACAGGCTTTTCCAGAAACTCGGGCTGACCGGACGCAGTTTCATCCCCATGCTGCTCGGATTCGGCTGCACCGTTCCGGCGGTCATGGCGGCACGGTCGCTCGGGAGCGAGAAAGAGCGCCGGCTGACCATCATGATCACCCCGTTCATGTCCTGCGGGGCACGCATGCCGATCTATGCGTTCTTTGCGGCCACCTTCTTCACAAAGCACCAGGGCCTGGTGTCCTTCTCCATGTACCTGATCGGCATCGCGGTCGCCATCCTGTCCGCCACGCTGCTTTCCCGCACGGTCTTCCGCGGCGCGGACGCACCGTTCATCATCGAACTGCCGCCCTACCGGCTGCCGGACGGCCGGTCGCTGTTCCTGCACATATGGGACCGCGTCCGGGACTTCATCGTCCGTGCCGGAACGATCATCTTCGCAATGACCGTGGTCGTCTGGTTCCTGCAGTCGTTCGACTTTTCCCTGCGGATGGTCGCCGACAATTCCGAAAGCATCATCGCCGGCATCGGCCGGGGACTGGCGCATCTGCTGGTTCCGCTGGGATTCGGATCCTGGCAGACGGCGGTGGCGATCCTGACCGGGCTGGTCGCCAAGGAATCAGTGGTCTCGACCCTCGAAGTGCTCTACTCCGGCGGGGAGTTCGCGGCGGCCTTCACACCGCTCACCGCATATGCGTTCATGGTGTTCACGCTGCTGTACATGCCCTGCCTGGCCGCGTTCGGCGCCATCCGCCGGGAGATGGGCAGCTGGCGCTGGGCCCTCGCCACCGCCGGGTACGGTACCGGCGCGGCATATCTGGTATCCCTGCTGGTCTATCAGGCCGGCCGTCTGTTATTGTAGAAAGGAGATGTGCCCATGCACATTATTCTTGTAGCTTCCGGTATCGGTCGGCTGGGTTCCGTCCTGGCCGCCGTGCTGGTCATCGCAGCCGCGGCTGCCGTTCTCGTCCGGTTTGCAGTACGTTCCTTCCGGAGTCTGGCGCGGGGGTGCGGATCCTGCCACGGCGCGGGTGAATGTCCGCCTTCGGTGCCGGGGGACGGACAGGTGCAGGGTTCGGCTGCCTGCCTCCCTTCCGCCTGCGCCGGATGTCCGTCGGCAGAGAACTGCTCCGCGGGCCGTAGAAGGAGAACACCGTGACGACTGTCCCGAAAAACGTGCCGCTGTCCGAATCCGGAGAGAACTATCTGGAGACGATCCTGGAACTGGAAACATCGGAAGGTGTAGCGGTCCGGTCCGTCGATATAGCGGCGCATATGAGGGTGTCGCGCGCCAGCGTGAGCAAGGCGATGCATGCACTCCGGGACTCCGGACTCGTCGACTTCGATCCGTACGGGAGCGTTACCCTCACCGGGAACGGCCGGCGGATCGCGGGTGAGATCCTGGAACGGCACGAAATGCTGCGCCGGTTCCTGATCCAGGTACTCGGCGTCGAGGAATCCGTCGCGGATGCGGAGGCCTGCCGGATGGAGCACGCCATCGGCCGTGAAACCAAGACCCGTTGGATGGAGTACCTCCGCCGGATCCTATAAGGGCTGACAAGGAGCGGATTTCGGTTCAGTCGCCGCTTTTCTCCACGAAAAAGGCCGCGCGGATCACCTGGGCTTCGATCGGCTGGCCGTTCAATCCGGCGGTTTCCACCTGCCCGAGCCGGTCGACGACATCGGTCCCCTCAATCACCTTTCCGAACGCCGCATACGAGCCGTCCAGGCTGGTGGAGTCCACCAGGCAGACAAAGAACTGGGAGTCCGCGGAATTGTAGGCGGTTTTATCGGAACCGGTGAGGCGTCCCATGGAGACGACATACTTTTTGTGCGAGAGCGGGTTTTTCACGCCGTTGTCGGAGAACTCTCCCTTGATCGTTTTTCCCGATCCGCCCGAGCCGTCACCGACGGGGCATCCGGCCTGGATCACGAAATCGTGCACGACCCGGTGGAACGTCAGTCCGTTGTAGAATCCGGCGCCGACCAGCGTGGAGATCTGCTCGACGGTGTCCGGCGCGGCGTCCGGATCCATCTTGATGATGAAAGCCCCGCCGTCCGGCAATCCGGCGCTGGAACTCATGACGACCGCGAAGGTGCTGGTCGGAGCCGCGGCGATGGTATATCCGTACAGGTCGGTGTCTCCGATCGTTTCGGCGATCTCCGCGGGATCGATATCCTGGGGCCAGTTCCAATCGGGAGTGCCGCCGCAGGCGGCGAGGGGCAGGATCAGCGTCAGGATGAGCAGGACGGCCGTCAGCGTCCTGACGCCGGCCGATCGGATCTGTGTCATCGGGAGAGTCCTCCTTGCAGTCATTGCGCGTTTTACTATACCATACGGCCGAAATCCATGTAACCACGCGTTCCCTCGCGATATAATCGGATCGACGGCGCCGCGGGGCGGTACCGTCCTGAAAGGCGGAGCGGATGAAACAGTTCGTCGCGGACGGGTCCGAGCACGGATACGGGCTGGTGCGCGTTCTCTGCGCACGGTTTCCCGGGCTGACGCCGGGCGCGGTTTTCAAGGCGCTGAAAAAGAAGGACATCCGGGTGAACGGCCGAAGGGTGTCCTCGGACCATCCCTTGTCGGCCGGGGATGACGTTCGGGTCTACCTGCCGGACGCCTTGTTCGACGGAACAGCCGTGTCTGCAGGCGATCCGCCGGTAGGCGCGCCTGCCGCCCCTCCTCCCGCGTCGGAAGTCCGTGAGGTGTACCGGGGGCCGGACCTGTTGATCGCTGACAAGCCGCAGGGGCTCGCGGTCCATTCCGGAGCCGGACTCCAGGGCGACACCCTGGTGGATCTCCTGCGGAAACGGTATGCGGACGATTCCCTGCGTCTGTGTCACCGGCTGGATCTGGGGACCGGCGGGCTCGTGATGCTCGCGTTCGGGCCGGAACCGCTTGCAGCCGCGCTGGACGCGATGCGGCGCGGCAGGATCGTGAAACGGTACCGCTGCCTGGTCCGCGGGCGTTGGGAGTCCGGCGGGGAAGATCCGGACGGATTTGCCACCCGGGATGCCTGGCTCGAGAAGCCGGAACGCGGGATCCGGGTCTACATCCATGAGTCCGACGGGGCCGGCCGGCTTCCGATCCGCACACGTTTCCGTCTGCTGCGGGTGTTCCACGATGCGGGACCGGACGGAGAAGCCGTGTCTGAACTCGAGGTCGAGCTGGGCACCGGCCGGACGCACCAGATCCGTGCGCATCTGGCCTGGCTCGGGCATCCGGTGCTGGGCGACGGACTCTACGGACAGAACAGCTACAACCGGCATTTTACAGACACCGCGGGGGGAAAAGTCCGGCGACAGCAATTGTTTGCCACTTCCCTCCATTTCGGGATGCTGGAAAAAAAACCACCGGCTGGCCTACTTGTCCAACCGGCGGTTTGAAGCGCCTCCACGCTATTCGGT
>JAGOFF010000123.1 GCA_017997315.1 Clostridia bacterium | reverse complement strand
GCCTCGTACGGCATGACTGACACCATGGGACGCATGCACTCGGACGCCCAGTTCGCGGGCTCCTCTTCGGTTCCGGCTCATGTCGAGATGATGGGATTCCTCGGGATGGGCAACAATCCGATGGTCGGAGCGACCGTTACCGTCGCCGTCGCGGTCGAGCAGGCCGGCTGACCGCCCGGACCCCGTCACGGGATTGTGCGACCGGCCGTCCGCCTTCAACAGCGAACGGCCGGCCTTTTTATGAGCATCAGCACCCGGCACCGGACCGGGAGGATCGGAGGTCGACATGGAACTTTCTTATTTGAAACATGAACTGAGAAACTTTTTGGATCCGCAAGAACGACTGGTAAAATATCCCTCGAAAAACAAGCCCAAGATCCTGAGCTTGTTCTACCTGGCCGCAAAGTTCGATCTGGAAGTCCAGTACACGGAACGGGAAATCAACGCGGCACTGAACCGCTGGCACACATTCGGGGATCCCTGCATGCTGCGCCGGGATCTGTACGATCGAGGATTCTTCCGACGCGAGAAAGACGGGAGCCGTTACTGGATGGCCGATCCGCAGCCGACACCGGCCACGTTCGGATGGGAGTCGGAGAACCGCTCGGAGTGAAGCCGGTCTAGTTCCCTTTTCCCGGATCCGCAGCCGTCGACTGCGTCTTGTCCGCCTGCTCCAGCATATCAAGGACCCGCTGGGCCGCAAGGACGCGGGTCCGCGCTTCGACGACCAGTTCCAGGGCAAGCATGCGCAGGCGCTCCCTGCCCTCCGAAGGGTCGGTGCCGGCATCCGGAAGTCCCGACTGCCGGATCAGGCCGGAGGTTTCACGCAGCGCATCCCGCTGGAGATCCAGGAACCGGGTATACAGACGTTCCGCGGAAGCGGGATCCTGGCTGGACGAGAGCATCCTCCGGATGTCGGGAATCGACAGGACCTGCTTCAGCGTACCGATCATCAGCAACAGCGCGAGATGGGTCGGTGCGTACTTTTTGGACTCCGCGCGCGGGACCAGACCGTCCTTGATGTAGTTGTTGACCATCGCGGCGGTGACCATCCGGTCCTCTCCGCCGCGCCGGTAGGTGGAAAGCTGCCGTTCCACCAGCGTCAGAACCTGATCCATATACAGCCCGATGTCCGGCAGCCGCTCCCACTCGGTCATGGATTCGGTCTGCAGATCCCTGATCCAGTCCGCAGGCGGGATTCCCTCGTCGACGGTTTCCGTCGGCATGTTCTTTGGATCCGGTTTCAGCTCGCTCATGACGGATTCTCCCCCGCTTCACGGATGGAACGGACGGCCTTCTCGAATTCCCGGCGCGTCATGGTCGCGAGACGGCCGCATTTTCCGCATCGCGCGGTCACATCCGCGCCGACGCGCAGAATCACCCACTCGGAACCCCCGCACGGGTGGGTCTTCCGGAGCGTCGCCACCTGGCCCGGCTGAAAGGGGTACAGTTCAAATCCTTTGCTCAATGCACAGTTCCCCCTGCCGGAACCCGTCCTGCGGTGACACGTTCGTTTCCGCCATAATCCCGCACCGTCTCCACTGTATCAAATCCGAACGAATCCTGAAACAGGGAACGGACCGCACCGCCTTGATCGTATCCGTGCTCCACCAGCAGCCATCCGCCCGGCAGAAGGCGCTCACGGGCGCCGCCGATTACCCGGCGCAGGACGGACAGCCCGTCGGGTCCGCCATCCAGGGCGGCTTTCGGTTCATAGACGGATACCTCCGGCATTAGCCCGGGGATATCGCCGGCCGGGATATAGGGGGGATTGGACAGGATGAGGCTGCAGTCCCCGCAGGATTCCGGAAACAAGTCGCACTTCGCGATCCGCAGGGTTCCGTGCGGAGTGATGCGGCGCAGGTTTTCATAGGCATACCGCAGTGCGTCCTCCGAGGAATCCGTCAGCCATCCCTCATATGGAACACCTGTCCGGTCGAGCGATGCGGCCAGCGAGAGGCCAACGCATCCGGACCCGGTGCAGGCGTCGATAAAGCGGATCCCGGAAGAACCGGACACCCCGAGGGAGGCAACGCGGACCAGACCCTCGGAAACCAGGGTCTCCGTGTCCGGACGGGGGACCATCACGCCGGGGCCGACAAAAAAGGGATGCCCCATGAACCATGCCTCTTCCAGGATATATTGGAGCGGGACTCCCCTTGCACGCGCGCGAGCCGCTTCCAGCAGCCGTTCCGCCTGCGGCCGGGTCAGCAAGGGACATTTCCCGACAAGAAAATCCTGTTCCCTGAGTCCGGTCACAAACGCCGCCAGCCGGATCGCCGTCATCCGGGGTGAAGGATCCGCGGCGGTCCGGAGAATCGCCGCGGATGCCAGGATCGCATCCTCCGCGGACTTCAGCAAATCGGAATCGCGGTCCGCTTCCGTCACCATTCGTCCTTGTCCGGAGTGTCCGGAACCACCGCCTGCATGGCAAGGATGGCCACCTCGAGCATATCGTCGTCCGGCTCTTTCGTCGTCAGTCTCTGCATGGCGAGCCCCGGTTTGGCGATCCATCGGGAGATCAAATTGTCATGTCGTCCGGACCACCGGATGATCTCAAATGCAACACCCGCGACGACCGGTACCAGAGCCAGACGCACCAGAAGATTGACGATGCCGGAGTGCCACCCGGCAAATGCAAACATCAGGATGCTGACCAGCATCACGACAAACAGGAACGCCGTTCCGCACCGGGGATGGCGGGTGCTGAAGAGCCTGATGTTCTCGACGGTCAGGGGCAGTCCGCTCTCATAGCAGGCGATGGTCTTGTGCTCCGCGCCATGGTACATCCAAACCCTGCGGATGTCCTTCTGCATGGATGTCAAAGCGACATACCCGATAAACAAGGCGATCCGGAACACGCCCTCGATCAGGTTCTTGAGCACGGTCGCCCCGAATCCCTTCATGTCCTCCAATGCGGTGAAGCGCACGATCAGCAGCGTGATGAGATTGGGCAGCAGCATGAACAGACCGACGCCAAGCAGGATTCCGATCACGACGGACAGGTAGATGGACACGTTGGATGCGCCGCCCTTGCCGGACTTTTCGGTTCCGGCCGGTTGAGCGGACTCCGGGGATCCGTCATCGGCGGGGACCTCCTCCGCCTCCTCCTGCAGATCCGCGGACCGCAGAAGCGCCTTGACCCCGATGATCATCTGGTGAAAAAGGCGTACGCTCCCGCGAAAGAAAGGAACTCCGGACAACAAGGCTTTCGACTGACCGGAAGGCATCGGCTCCAGGGTGATGGTATCGTCCGGTTTTCGGACCGCCAGCACGGATTTGTCCGGGCCCATCATCATCAGGCCCTCCAGTACCGCCTGTCCGCCGATTGACGTACGGCGGACGACCGTTCCCGATTCAGAACTCAGCATGCGGATGATCCTCTCTGCGGTTTAACGCCATGGTTTCCATCGTTGTTCCGGATCTGATCCGCTCCCGCATATGCAAAAAGGAGGCTCCTTGCGAAGCCTCCCGCCGGACAGGAGTGGTTACTTCTGTTCCATTCGCTTCTTGAACTTGTCCACGCGGCCGCCGGTATCGACCAGCTTCTGTTTGCCCGTATAGAACGGATGGCACTTGGAGCAGATGTCCACGACCAGGCTCTGCTTGACCGAACCGGTCTCGAACGTCTCGCCGCAGGCGCACCTTACTGTCGTCTTGGAATACTTGGGATGGATTCCATCTTTCATTTTCATACCGCCTTTTCGGAATCTGTCGCGCGTACCTGTGCGGATCGCCGGGGTACGTATGCGCAGCTTTCTTGGGGACTCGCGAAGGATATGGTACAACAATCAATCGGTACTGTCAATCAAAACTCCGCGGTTCAACGACCGGTTCATACGTCGTCCGGTTCACGCCGGCTCCCGCCGTTGTAGCCGTTCCCGCTGTATCCGCCGGAGGAGGAGTAGGTCCCCCCGCGTGTAGTGGACTGGGAGGAGAGATTCTGGCCGCGCATGGCGTCGAACAGCGTCTTGTCGTTCATCGAGATGTTGATCGACGAGATGAACTGCGCGTTGTCCCGCGTCTTGAGCAGCAGGTTGATGATCATTTCGGTGACCGCGGCGGTGTCCAGCTGTCCGAACGCCTTGCGGATCGTCCAGACAGCGTCGAGCTCCTTCGCTTCAAGCAGGAGTTCTTCCCTTCTCGTACCGGACTTGTTGATGTCGATGGCAGGAAAGATCCTCTTCTCGGAAAGTTTTCGGTCAAGGAACACTTCCATGTTTCCCGTTCCCTTGAACTCCTCGTAGATCATGTCGTCCATCCGGGATCCGGTCTCGATGAGGGAGGTTGCGATGATCGTCAGGCTCCCTCCGTTTTCAATGTTGCGCGCCGAGCCAAAGAAACGTTTGGGGCCGTAAAGCGCGCCGGGATCGAGACCGCCGGAAAGCGTCCTGCCGGTCGGGGTGATGGTGAGGTTGTAGGCACGCGACAGCCGGGTCATGCTGTCCAGCAGAATCACGACATCCTGCTTGAGCTCGACCAGCCTCATGGCGCGTTCGAGGACAAGCTCCGTGACCTTGACATGATTCTCCGGGGTCTTGTCGAATGTGGAATAGACCACTTCGCCCTTGATCGTACGCTGCATGTCGGTGACTTCTTCCGGCCGCTCGTCGATCAGGAGGACGATGAGTTTCACTTCCGGATTGTTCTGTGCGATCGCGTTGGCGATCTTCTGCAGGAGTATGGTCTTGCCGGCTTTTGGCGGCGACACGATCATGCCGCGCTGGCCTTTTCCGATCGGCGCCACCAGATCGATGATCCGGGTCGACAGTTCATTGCGGGCGGTCTCCAGACGGAAGCGCTCGTTGGGATAGATCGGGGTCAGCCGGTCGAACGTCGGTCTGCGCACCATCTTTTCCGGCGCCATCCCGTTGACTTCCTTGATGTACAGGATCGCCGGGTAACGATCGTTCTCGCGCGGCGGTTTTCCGGGTCCGGCGACCAGGTCCCCTTCACGCAGGCCGAAACGCCGGATGTATTGCGGGGGTACATAGACATCGCGGGCGCCCTGCAGATAGTTTTCCTTGCGCAGGAAACCGTATCCGTCAGGCATGATCTCCAGGACTCCCTGGAGGATCTCCTGGTGTTCCGGTGGCGCTTTCTTCGCGTGTGGCTCCTCCTGGGTTCCGGCGGCCGGCGCCTCTCCCGTCCCCTGCGGCGGAATCACCGCGGCGGACGCCGCGTTCGCCGGTTCCTGCCGGGAGGGGCCCGGTGCCGGAAGCGTGACGGTATGCAGAGGTTTTGCGGCAATTCCGTGATGGTGCTTGTCCTGGACGGCCGGACGCGGATTCCTGTCCCCGCCTTCGCGTTCGCGACGATGGTGCGGCTCGGCAACGGCCGGGGAAACGGACTCGGGCACGGGAATCCCGACAGCCGGAACCGTTCCGTCGGCAGCCGGTCCGGCCGGAGCCGCGGCAGGTTCGTCCGCCGGCGGCGCCGGCGGAGAGTCCGGGTTGTCAGGAGGAGCGGTCCGGGCGGTCTCCGCCTCCTCCGCGGCAGCGTTGTCGGATGCCGGGGAGGATTTGCGCGGACGGCCCCGCCGCCGCTGCGAATGCCCTGCAGCCGTGCGGGACGGCACATTCTGCATGAGATCGGCCGATGCCGGATCCGCAGGCGCAGCCTCCCTAGAGGCAGCCTCCGCAGGGATCGTCTCCGCAGAGACAGTCTTCGGAACACCGGACCCCGCAGCGACGGACTCCGTTACGGCAACCGGAGCCGATTCCGATGCGTCGATCTGAACCGGAGCCGACGTCGCCTCCCGGTCCGTATCCACCACTTCGGGAATATCCGCGGTCCGGACCTTCCTTGTCCGTCGCGGCGCGGCGGCTGCCGGTTTGTCGGCGGCCGTTTTTACGGGGTCCCCTTGAATCAGCGCGATCAATTTGGGGATTGTCATCCCCTTTCCCCCGCCAGGCTGGATCAACCCGGTAAGTTCAGCGATTTTCAGCAGGTCGGAACGGGATTTTCCGGATAGAGGAGAGGACGGGGCGGCGGAATCCGTGGAGGGCATGCGTTCACCTCTTGATGCATAGGATCGGAAAGGGGTTCATGGCAAAGCGACACGATATATGAAGAAAACGCCGAACGGCGGAAGTACCCTATCATCAGGCGAATCGGGATTTTGGACAACCCGCCGGGAATCGGGATCACGGGACCCGTTGCAGAAGAATGACATGATTTAGCAGGACGTCGGATCGTGGATGATGATACATGGGGTGATGTTCAGTAAAAGCAGGTTCATTATATTCCCGCCCCATGGTTCAGTCAATCATTCAGCAGTGGTAAAAAAGGGCGGATCTGTAAAATACGCCTGCGGATGCCGATCTGAATCCGACATCCGCAGGCGTTCCCGTTCCACTTTGACAATCCGTATATCCAGCCGGTCAAACGTCCGTCAATCGTCTGTGATGGACGCGAACTTGTCGATCATGGTCAGCGCGCGACCCGTTCCGATGGCGACGCAGGACACCGCGTCGTCCGCTACGACCACATCCACTCCGATTTTGGTGGACAGCACCCGATCCAGTCCGTAAAGCAGCGAACCGCCGCCCGTCAGGACGATTCCCCGCTGGCTGATGTCGGACATGAGTTCCGGCGGAGTCCGTTCCAGGACGGAATGGACCGCCTCGAAAATCTGGCTGACCGGTTCCTCGAGCGCTTCCAGCATTTCCGTGGAAGTGACCGTCACCGTAACCGGCATGCCCGTGATCAGGTTCTTGCCTCGGACATCCATCGTCAGTTCCTCTTCGCTCGGATAAGCACAGCCGATGTTGATTTTCAGTTCTTCGGCCGTACGTTCGCCGATCAGGATGTTGTGCTTGCGGCGCACATACTTGACGATCGCCTCGTCAAAACGGTCCCCGG
>JAGOFF010000122.1 GCA_017997315.1 Clostridia bacterium | reverse complement strand
CCAAGGCGCTCAAGGAAGCCAAACCGGTGGCCAAGGGGCTGCCGGCTTCCCCGGGCGCAGCGACCGGCCGGGTATACTTCACCGCGGAGGATGCGGAACACGCCAATGAGTTGGGGGAGAAGGTCGTTCTTGTGCGGCTTGAGACCTCCCCGGAAGACATCGTCGGCATGACGGTGTCCGAAGGAATCCTCACGGGCCGCGGAGGCATGACCTCGCATGCGGCGGTCGTCGCCCGCGGCATGGGCAAATGCTGTGTGTCGGGCTGTTCCGATCTGACCATCGACGAGCATGCGAAAAAGTTCTTCGACAAGGCCGGAAACGCATACGCGGAAGGCGACTGGATCTCTCTGGACGGTTCGACCGGCAATGTCTACTCCGGCCGGATCAAGACCGAAGAGGCCAGCATGTCCGGCGACTTCGCCCGGGTCATGGCCTGGACGGACCGTTTCCGCAAACTCAAGATCCGCACGAACGCCGATACGGTCCGGGACGCCCGCGTGGCCGTCGAACTGGGCGCGGAAGGCATCGGACTCTGCCGCACCGAGCACATGTTCTTCGAACCCGACCGCATTTTCGCGTTCCGCCAGATGATCGTCGCCAAGACCGAGGAGACGCGCCGTAAAGCTCTGGACAAGATCCTGCCCATGCAGCGCAAGGACTTCGAGGACCTGTACCGCGTGCTCAAGGGATTCCCGGTCACCATCCGCCTTCTCGATCCGCCCCTCCACGAGTTCCTGCCCCAGACGGAACCGGAGATCCTGCAGCTTGCGAGTGAACTCGGCATGTCGGCCGACGAACTCAAAGCGGTCATCGACAGCCTGCACGAGCTCAACCCGATGATGGGCAACCGCGGGTGCCGCCTGGCCATCACCTACCCGGAGATCGCGGAGATGCAGACCCGGGCGATCATCGAAGCCGCGATCGCGGTCAACCGCGACGGTATGGCGGTTTCGCCGGAAATCATGGTTCCGCTGGTCTGCGACGTCGCCGAACTCAAGTTTGTCAAGGACATCATCGTCCGCACCGCAGACCGGATCATCCAGGAGGCCGGCGTCCGGCTCGACTACACCGTGGGCACGATGATTGAAATCCCGCGCGCGGCGCTCACTGCGGACAAGATCGCCCAGGAGGCCCAGTTCTTCAGCTTCGGCACCAACGACCTGACGCAGATGACCTACGGCCTGTCGCGGGACGACGCGGGACGGATCCTTGAGCGCTACTACGACGTCCGCATCTTCGAGTCCGATCCGACCGCCCGTCTCGATATCGAGGGCGTCGGGAAACTCATGAAGATCGCGACCGAGGGCGGCCGTGAAACCCGGCCCGACATCAAGCTGGGCATCTGCGGCGAGCATGGCGGTGATCCCTCGTCGATCCGCTTCTGCCACGCGCTCGGGTTCTCCTATGTCTCCTGCTCGCCGTTCCGCGTGCCGATCGCACGGCTGGCCGCCGCGCAGGCCGCCATCGAGTCCAAGTAAAGGATTCAACAATCGGGGTTTCATGATTGTGTTATAATAGGATTACCTATTGTAAAAGACGGCGGAAACTTCACGTTTGCGACCGACACATGGAACAGGAGGTTTTACACATGGCATTCTTCGACAAGGTCAAGCAAGGATTTGACGCAGCCAGCAAGAAAACCAGTGAAGTGATCGAAACGACAAAGCTCAATTCCGCCATTCGCGGCGAGAAGGAAGCGATCGAGGAAGTGTTCCGCCAGATCGGCAAGGTCAGCTTCGAGAAATACGTGGCGACCGGAGCCGGCGGCGAAGAGTACCTCGGATTCTTCCAGACGATCCAGGGGCACCAGGCCAAGATCGCCGACCTCGAACTGAAACTGGATGAACTCAAGAACGTCAAGGACTGCCCGAACTGCCATGCGGAGAATCCCCGCGAGGTTCTCTTCTGCAGCAAGTGCGGTTATCGTTTCGAAGCCCCCCAGACCCCCCCTCCTTCCGGAGAGTGATTTCCGGTCGGACGAGAACCTGATTGATCCATACAACAGCCGTCTCCCTGCCAGGGGGGCGGCTGTTGGTTTCCAACACCAAATGCTGTAAACTGAAACACAAGATCCAAAGCGGTCCTCATTTGACGGTAAAGCGGCATGGATCACTTGAAAGGAAAGAAGATGGAAGCAAATCGCTTTTGTGACTTTCTTGATGGTCTTGGCGTAACGTTTTTCACCGGCGTTCCAGATTCAATCCTCCAGCCATTCTGTCAATGTCTGCTTGACGATACGGGACGGGCATCCCGCCATCTCACCGCGGCCAACGAGGGCAATGCCATTGGAGCGGCCGCCGGATTCCACTTGGCGACCGGAAACATTCCCTGCATCTACATGCAGAACAGTGGTTTGGGGAACGCGTACAACCCCTTGGCATCGCTTCTCCATACGGGAGTGTATGCGATTCCCGCCATTCTGGTCATCGGATGGCGTGGAGAGCCCGGCCTCCATGACGAGCCGCAGCACATGGTTCAGGGGCGTATCACCATTCCGACCCTGGAGTTGTTGGGCATAGAGCATTTTGTCCTGTCTTCCGGCTCAATGCCGGAGGAGATCCTTGGTTTGAAGGACAAGATCATCGACATTCTTCGCCACGGAGGGCAATTCGCATTCGTGGTAAGCAAAGGGGCGCTCTCCCATCCAAAAGCCGCTCCGAAACCATCGGTGTACTCCATCGTTCGGGAAGCCGCCATCGATCGGATCACCCGTGCCGCGGACGGCGATATCATGGTCAGTACGACCGGGAAAACCTCTCGCGAACTGTATGAGATCCGCGAGCAGCATGGGGAGATCCATTCCGGCGATTTTCTGACAGTGGGTTCCATGGGCCATGCATCAGGGATCGCACTGGGTCTGGCCATGCATTCCGACCACCGGATCTGGTGTCTGGACGGGGATGGTGCCGCGCTGATGCATCTCGGTGCAATGGCTACAATCGGGCACGTCAAGCCTGACAATCTGATCCATGTCGTCATCAACAACCAGGCACATGAATCCGTCGGAGGCATGTCCACCACCAGTCCCAATGCGGATTTTGCCTCGATGGCCCAAGCATGCGGTTACCCGTCGACCCGGACGGTTTCCACGATGGAGGAACTCGATCGTGTGCTTGCCGAGCTGCCCGGGCTCATGCTGCCTGTACTGATTGAAGTGCAGACAGCCGCGGGCTCGCGAGGAAATCTGGGGAGGCCGACCATCGGACCGGTCGAGAACAAAACGGCCTTTATGGACAGATGGTCGAGCAACAGGAAACGGTAGGACAGCATATGGTGGAAACAGCAGTCATTCTTGCCGCCGGGATGGGCAGTCGTCTCGGCGATCTCGCCAACAACCGCCCCAAAGGTTTTTTGGATGTGGGCGGCATCCGTCTCATTGACCGTTCCATCGATGCCTTGCTTGCCGCGGGGATTGAGAACATTGTGATCGGAACCGGCTATCAGTCTGCATATTACGAAGGTTATGCGGCGGACAAACCGTTCATCCGCTGTGTCCGTAACGACGCTTTTCAGGATACGGGCAGCATGGAGACGCTGTACCGGCTCCGGGAAACGGTGTCGGGTTGTTTTCTGCTTCTGGAGTCTGATCTGCTTTATGATCCGGCCGGGATCTCGTTGCTGATGGAAGATCCGCGCGACAATGTATTGTTGGCAAGCGGGCCCACCCATTCTTCTGATGAGGTGTATGTCGAGACGGACCAGTCAGGATACTTGGTCGGCATGTCGAAACATAAAGAGACACTGGGCGCGGTCCACGCCGAGTTGGTCGGCATCACCAAGGTGTCTGCCACATTTTATGCCTTGATGTGCGATGAATACGGCAGGATCGGTAGTCCTAAAGCGGATTACGAATCCCTCATCGTCGCCGCAGGCAGGAGTGAGCCGATGAATGTGAAGATCGTGGATGACTATATCTGGTGCGAGATCGATGATGATCATCATATGGCAAGGGCAATCGGTACCGTTCTGCCCAAACTTCAAAACAGAGGATTGAAATGAAAAAGGTATACATCAGTTTTGCTACGGACATCATTCATCCAGGACACATCAACATTCTTTCCAAAGCCGCCGAACTGGGCGAAGTGATCGTCGGTGTCCAGTCGGATGAAGCGGTCATGAAAACGCTGCGCTACCCGCTTTTGCCTCTGGAAGATCGTATGAAGGTGATGCGGAACCTGCGGGGGGTTTCGCAGGTTGTCGTTCAGCAGGAAGTGTTCTACGACAGCATCCTGCGCGAGATCCGACCGGATTATGTCGTACATGGCGATGATTGGCGCACCAACCATCTGTCGAAGATACGCGATCGCGTGATCGAAGTCCTCGCGGAATGGGGGGGCCAGCTGGTCGAATATCCCTATACACGGACCGAGGGCGTCGTCGAACTGGAAAACCTGTTCTATGAGCGCTCGTGCGTGCCGGAGATCCGTCGTGCGCGGCTGAAGAAGCTTCTTTCCGATGGATACCGTGTCCGCGTATTGGAGGCCCACAACGGATTGAGCGCCCTGATCGTGGAGAACACGCGCAAAATGGTCGGAGAAGAGGTCGAGCAGTACGACGCGATTTGGATCTCCAGCCTTTGCGACTCTACAATCAAGGGAAAACCCGATATCGAACTGGTCGATATGACTTCCCGAATCAAGACAATCGAGGAAATTCTGGAAGTCACAACCAAACCAATCATCTTGGACGGTGATACCGGCGGCCAGATCGAGCACTTTACTTACAATGTCCGGACACTGGAAAGAATCGGTGTGTCTGCGATCATCATTGAAGACAAAACCGGTCTGAAGAAAAACTCACTGTTCGGGAACGACGTATTGCAGCAGCAGGATACGATCGAGAATTTCTGCATGAAAATCAAGGCGGGCAAAATGGCGGCACGGACCGAGGACTTCATGATCTTTGCCCGGTGCGAGAGCCTGATTCTGGACCGGGGAGAGGACGACGCGTACAACCGCTGCGCCGCTTATGTCGCCGCGGGCGCGGACGGCATCATGATCCATTCGCGTAAGCGGGATCCGGCGGAGGTGCTTTCGTTCTGTGACCGGTTCCGCAAAACCCATCCGCACGTGCCGATTGTCGCGGTCCCCACCACATATAACGGAGTATATGAGCGGGAACTGTACGAGCACGGAGTCAATATAGTCATATATGCAAACCATTTGATACGCAGCGCATTTCCGGCCATGCAGCGGACAGCCGAGTCGATCCTTGAGCACGGCCGGTCCATGGAAGCATCCAAGGAATGCTTGTCTATCGCCGACATCATCACCCTGATACCCGACGTATAGGATCGCACACGCATACTCGAGGAGAGGCGCAAGAAGATGAACACACCCGGAGTGAAAAGAAACATCTTGCTGAATCCCGGTCCTGGAACAACGACCGATTCGGTCAAATACGCCCAAGTCGTTCCCGACATCTGCCCGCGTGAACACGAATTCGGGGATCTGATGGAGGAGATAGGCCGCGATCTCGTGCGTGTGGTGCACGGAGATCCGGGCGAGTATGAGTCGGTTTTGTTTTGCGGATCCGGTACGATCAATATTGACGCGTGTGTGAGTTCTCTTGTTCCCCAGGACCGGAAAATCCTGATTGTCGGCAACGGCGTATACAGCAAACGTGCGGCAGAAGCCTGCAGGGCATACGGAATCGGGTACATCGCCCTCGATCTGCCGACCACCCGCCCCGCTGACCTGAACCTGATACAGGCCGCTTTGGAAGCCAACCCGGAAGTGGCGGTCGTGTACTCCTGCCATCACGAGACGGTTTCGGGCATCCTCAATCCGATGCGGGAAATCGGGACGCTTGCCCATCGGTACGGTGCCATCCATGTGGTCGACACGACATCGACCTATGCGATGATCCCGATCGACGTCAACACGGATCAGGTGGATGTGCTGATGGCATCCGCGCAAAAGGGGCTGATGGCCATGACCGGGTTGTCCTTTGTCATCGGCAGGACCGCACTGTTCGAGCAATCGAAGAATTATCCGGTCAGAAGTTTTTATACAAACATATACATGCAGTATGAAAGCATGAAGAAAAAGAAAGAAATGCGGTTCACGCCGCCTGTACAGACGGTATATGCCTTGAGACAAGCGCTGATCGAGTACTGGCAAGAAGGGGAAGCCCCCAAGTGGGATCGCCATCAACGGGTCTGGCGTGCCATATGCGACGGGGTGGACGCACTGGGCTTTACCACTCCGATCCGCCGGGAGGATCAATCCCGCCTCGTCCTGTCCATCGACTATCCGAATGACCCCCGTTGGGATTTCACCCGTATTCATGACTATTGCTATGAACGGGGCTACACCATCTATCCTGGAAACATCTCGGGCAATCCGGCTTTCCGGTTATGTGCCTATGGCGCGATCGACGAAGCGGACATCCATCGGTTTTTCCAGGTTTTCAAAGAAGCTTTGGATCATTTCGGGGTCTCTGTCCCGGTCCGCTGAGGACATCGGGGGTACCTGAATCACCATCTGGATCGATTGACTGAGGGGCTCCTTTTGGGGTATAATTTTCGTTGCCTCTCCCCATCGGAAAGGCGGACCATCGGGCTTCCGGACAACGATCGGAAATACCCGAAAATCTCTGAGAATGGCTGTTGACAGACCATTTTTCCAGTGATAAGATGGTCAAGCGCTCGCGGGAAGCGAGGCGGACGGACCTTGAAAATTGAACAGCGATAGACAAAGCGGAAAGCCTTTAGTCGATTTCCTAAGGGAATCGAAAAAAGTAATCAAAGAGCCGAAAGGCTCTCGGATGAGCAATTATTCGAGAGTTTGATCCTGGCTCAGGATGAACGCTGGCGGCGTGCCTAACACATGCCAGTCGAGCGGAGTATGGAGGAAGTGCTTGCACGGAGACCATACTTAGCGGCGGACGGGTGAGTAACA
>JAGOFF010000121.1 GCA_017997315.1 Clostridia bacterium | reverse complement strand
CCGCAGCGCCCAGGCCCAGTCCGACGCCAAGGCCCGCCCCGTCGAGTCCCCCTCCCGGCCGGTCGGCGGACTTGCCGATCGCCGTGGCGGTCTGGAACTGGGTATAGCGGGCCATGTCCCCGACCATGTTCATCTGGGACTGCGCGTCGATCGCCTTCTCGACTTCTTCGGGCAGCGAGATGTTTTCGACCACCAGCCGGATGAGTTCCAGCCCCAGGGCGGTGAATTCGGCCGCGGCGCGTTCCGAAATCATCCTGCCCAGTTCGGAATACTGCGACGCCAACTGAAGCGCCGGAATCTTCGCCTCCCCGAGTACTTCGCTGAAGAGCGACACGATCGTCTTTTTCAACTGCCCGCCGATCCCTTCGGTCGAGAATTCGGACTTGGTTCCGAAGACCTCCCGGAGAAAGACCGAAGCGTCCGAAACACGGAAGGAGAAGATGCCGAAGCCCCGTACACGCATGACGCCGAAGTCTGCGTCGCGCATCATGACCGGGTTCGCGGTCCCCCATTTCTGATCCGTGAACTGGCGGGTGTTCACAAAGTAGACTTCGGACTTGAACGGAGATTTGAATCCGTATTTCCAGGACTTGAGAACGGTCAGGATCGGCATGTTTTCCGTTGTCAGTTCATATCTGCCGGGAGTGAACACATCGGCGATCTGGCCTTCGTTGACGAAAACGGCGACCTGCGACTCACGGACGGTCAGCTGGGCGCCCATGTTGATCTCCTTGGTGCCGTCGGCGAACCGGTAGACCATCAGATCGTCGGAATCGTCCGTCCATTCGATGACTTCGATGAACTGCGACTTGATGAAGTTGAAAAGTCCCATTTTCTCCTCCTTGGCCATTCCGGCCGCTGCCTGCAGCGGGCATGGATCACGCTCCGCCCGAAAAGCGAGAATGCGGAGCGTGGAAACTATATAACAGCGTACCATGATTTCACACCTTTGTCGCACACGTCTCTCCGACTTCCGCCGGATCCCCCGCGGCCGTCCGCCCCCTGCATTCCCGCGCGTTGATTTTCCGCGCGGATGGTGATAGCGTATACCTACCTGAATTCCAAGGCATACCCGGCTTGCCGGGTTTTCACCCGCAGGAGAATCCTATGGAGCAGATCATCGGCAGTATTGTCAGCCCGCTTGGTTTCCGTGCTGCAGGCGTAGCCTGCGGGATCAAGAAGAACGGAGGTCCGGATCTGGCGCTGGTCGTCTCGGATGTACCGGCTTCCTGCGCGGCGGTGTTTACTCGCAATGTCGTCAAAGGCCATTCCCTTCAGCTTTCCATGCGGCATGTCCGTCAAGGGACCGCACGCGCCGTGATGGTGAACAGCGGCGGCGCGAACGCCTGCGTCGGGCCGCAGGGCGACCAGGACGCGGAAGAGGCGGTCCGCGAGGCAGCGCTCCGCATAGGGTGTCCTGCGCAGCAGGTTCTTTTCGACTCCACCGGCGTCATCGGGCTGCGGCTCCCGATGGACCGCCTGCTGCACGGCATCGGACTCGCGGCCGGTTCGCTCGCCCGTTCGGATGCGGCGGGACATGCCGCCGAAGCCGCGATCATGACCACCGATACGATCCCCAAAGAGGAAACGGTCGTATTCCGCAGAGACGGACATACCGTGACGGTGTCCGGGATGGCCAAGGGCTCGGGCATGATCCACCCGGACATGGCGACCATGATCGGGATCATCACCACCGACTGCGCGATCGAATCCTCCGCGCTGGATGCGGCGTTGAGAAAAGCCGTGGGGACCACATTCAACCGGGTGTCGGTGGACGGTGACACCAGTGTCTGCGACATGGTCGCGGCCTTGGCCAACGGGATGGCCGGAAATCCGCCGATCACCGGTCCGGATCCCGAATTCGACGAAGCGGTCCGTATCGTGTGCGAGAATCTTGCACGGAAAATCGCCTGGGACGGCGAGGGCGCCACCAAGATGATCGAAGTCCAGGTCCGCGGCGCACGCAGTGCGGACGACGCCTACCGCATCGTGCAGGCCGTCGCCAAATCCCCTCTGGTGAAAACCATGATGTTCGGCGAGGACTCCAACTGGGGGCGCATCCTCACGGCCGCCGGCTATTCCGGCGCATCCTTCGATCCCTCCCGGTGCGATATCCGGTTCGGGGATCTGCAGGTCTGCTCCGGCGGCGCCGCGCTTCCGTTCGATGAAGCCCGTGCCCGGGAGATCCTGTCCGCCCGTGAGATCCTGGTCGTCCTGGACATGAATGAAGGTGATGCCTGTGACCGGGTGTGGACCTGTGACTTCTCCTACGACTATGTCAAGATCAACGGGAGCTATCGGACATAGAAAACCGGTACGGATCCGAATCATCCGTACCGGTTTTTCCATATAATCTGAAAGTTCGGAATCAGAGGGTGTCGAAGCAGACGGCGCCCTCTCTCCATACCGCGGCGACTCCGGACGCACCCGCGAGTTTTCCGGACAGGAACAGGTCGGCGAGCGGATCTTCGATCCAGCGTTGGATCGCCTTCCGCAACGGCCGGGCACCGTACTTGTCATCGAATCCCTTCTCCGCGAGCATGTCTTTGACGGATTCGTCGAACACCAGACGAAGCCCCTTGTCGGCCATGCTGCCGATCACTTCGCGCAGCATGAGGTCGACGATGCGGCGGATCTCCTCGCGCGACAGGGAATGGAACACGATGATCTCATCCACCCGGTTGAGGAACTCCGGACGGAACATCTCCTTGAGCACGGTGTGCACACGGTTTTCCAGCGCCACATGCCCCACGGCGCCAAAACCGAAACCATCCGACTTGAGCGTCGTGCCGGCGTTGGATGTCATGATGATGATGGTGTTCTCAAAATTGACAAGCCGTCCGTGGCTGTCCGTCAACCGCCCGTCGTCCAGGATCTGAAGCAGGATGTTGAATACATCCGCGTGCGCTTTTTCGATTTCATCAAGCAGGATGACCGAGTAGGGTTTCCGGCGGATCTTTTCGGTCAGTTGGCCTCCGTCGTCGTATCCGACATATCCCGGCGGCGACCCGATCAGTTTGCTGACCGTATGGGGTTCCATGAACTCCGACATGTCCAGCCGGACCATTGCATCCTCGCTCGAGAACATCGCTTCGGCCAGCGCCTTGACCAGTTCGGTCTTTCCCACACCGGTAGGACCGACAAAAATGAACGACGCAGGTTTCCGTTTCTTGCCGAAACCCGCCCGGTTGCGGCGGATCGCCCGTGAAACCGCGGATACGGCCTCTTCCTGTCCGATCAGCCGCTCATGGAGACGCTCCTCCAGATGCAGCAGCTGGTCGGATTCGGTTTCGGTGATGCGCTGGACGGGGATGCCGGTCCACATCTCCACCACCCTTGCGATGTCCTGCTCCCGGATGGGCGTAGGATCGAGCTGGGAGCGGATCCGGTCGATCTCCCCGGTGACGCGCAGAATGGCGGACTTGATTTCCGCCTGTTGTTCGAAATACGATACGTCGCCCTGATCCTTCTCCGAGCTGGATTCCTCGAGGCCTTCCTGACGGGTCTCAAGTTCATCCAGCTCATTGTGGAGGCGTTCCAGCTGGACCAGCCGCTCGTCCTGGAGGTTGACCTGGGATCCGGCTTCGTCGAGCAGGTCGATCGCTTTGTCGGGGAGGAAGCGCTCGGTGATGTACCGGTCCGCCATCTTGACCGCAAAGGTGATGGTTTCGTCGCTGTACGATACATTATGGTGCTTCTCGTAGTAGTCGCGGATTCCTTTGAGGATTTCAATGGAGTCCTCCACCGAGGGTTCGTCGACGATGACGCGCTGAAAACGCCGTTCCAGTGCGGAATCCTTCTCGATGAAACGGCGGTACTCGTCCAGCGTCGTGGAACCCAGGACACGGATCTCGCCTTTGGCCAGTGCAGGCTTGAGGATGTTGGCGGCGTTCATGGCGCCTTCGGCATCCCCCGCGCCCATGATGTTGTGCAGTTCGTCGATCACCAGGATGATGTTTCCGGCCTTGCGCGCTTCGTCGACCACGCCTTTCATGCGGCTCTCGAACTGTCCGCGGAACTGTGTCCCGGCGACCAGGGCGGTCATGTCGAGCAGATAGACCTCCTGATCCAGCAGTTTGGCCGGCACGTTCCCCTCGGCAATGCGCACGGCGAGCCCTTCGGCGATGGCGGTCTTGCCGACACCCGGCTCACCCAGCAGAACCGGATTGTTCTTGTTGCGTCGGTTGAGGATCTGCACGACCCGCTCGAGTTCCTTCTTGCGGCCGATGATACGGTCGATCCTTCCCTCCGCCGCTTTACGCGTCAGATTGGACCCGTACATGTCCAGAAACTTGCGGCGGACCTCCCTGCGGCTGCGGCCGGTCTCGGTCCGCTCATCACGCTGCCGTTCGGTCGGATGGTCCGAGTCGCCGCCGATCGACGCGGGCAGCAGTTCTCCGCGTACCGGCCGCTGGTCGTTCTCCTGTCCGTCTTCCTCCTCGGAGTCCGCGGTATCCTCCTGGCCTGCCTGCAGCGCGTTGAGGAACGGATTTCCCGATGTCTGGGAGCCGTCGGGATCAAGCTGCTGGATCACCGCCCGGAACAGCTCGTCCGGCCGGCTGTTCTCCAGCCCGTTCATCGCCTGGTTGAGGCGCTCCGTGATCTCGTCGATGTTCCCGTCGTGGATTCCGGCGCCGGACAGCATTTCATTCATACCCCCGAGGCCGGTCTTGTAGGCGCACTTGAGGCAGATGCCTTCACTGACCTGACGGCCGTTGTCAAAACGGGTCGTGAATACAACGGCGATGTTTTTTTTGCAAATCACGCATTTGGACATGAAAGTATGGTTTCCTCACTGTTTCCGGAAAGTATACGGCCGAGATACTGGCCTGTATAGGACTCGACGACCTGCGCCACCTCTTCCGGCGTTCCCTGGGCGACAATGCGTCCGCCGGCATCTCCGCCCTCGGGGCCGAGATCGATGATGTAGTCGCAGGTCTTAATCACGTCCAGATTGTGTTCTATGACCAAAACGGTATTCCCATTTTCGGCCAGTCTGCCCAAAATGTCAACCAGCTTGTGCACGTCAAAGACATGCAGCCCTGTGGTCGGTTCATCCAGAATGTAGAAGGTGTTGCCGGTACTCCGGCGGGACAGCTCGGTGGACAGCTTGACCCGCTGCGCCTCTCCCCCGGAAAGCTGCGTGGAGGGCTGGCCCAGACGGATATACCCGAGGCCGACGTCATGGAGAGTCTCCAGCTTTCTCCGGATCCGGGGGATGTTCTGGAAAAACTCGAGCGCGGCGTCGACGGTCATGTCGAGAACTTCGGCGATGTTCCTGCCCTTGTAGTGTACGTCCAGGGTTTCACGGTTGTACCGCTTCCCTTTGCACACGTCGCAGACGACATAGATGTCAGGCAGAAAGTGCATCTCGATCTTGTTGACTCCGTCGCCGCTGCACGCTTCGCATCGGCCTCCACGCACGTTGAAGCTGAAACGGCCCTGTTTGTACCCTCTTGCCCGGGCATCCGATGTACCGGCGAACAGGTCGCGGATCAGGTCGAACAATCCGGTATAGGTGGCCGGATTGGATCGCGGGGTCCTTCCGATCGGCGACTGGTTGATCGCAATGACTTTATCGAGGTGTTCACAACCCTCGATGACGCGGAAATTCCCCTGGCGGCGTCGCGCTCCGTTCAGTTCGGTTTCGAGCTTTCGGAGAATGATCCCGTTCACCAGCGAACTTTTCCCGGAACCGGACACCCCGGTAATGCACGTGATCACTCCCAGAGGGATGCGCACGTCGATGTTCTTCAGGTTGTTCTCCCTTGCGCCGTGAACAGTCAGGTAATGCCCGTTGCAGGTCCTGCGGCGGTCGGGGATTTCGATTCTGCGCACTCCTTTGAGATACTGGCCGGTGATGGAGTTTTCGTTGTCCATGATCTCCTGGGCGGTTCCGGTGGCGATCACTTCCCCGCCGTGTTCTCCCGCGCCGGGTCCCATGTCGACGATGAAATCCGCTTCGCGGATGGTCTCCTCGTCGTGCTCGACGACCAGAACCGTATTTCCGATGTCCCGCAGATGCTTGAGGGTGCCGAGCAGCTTTGCGTTGTCCCGCTGGTGCAACCCGATGCTGGGCTCATCAAGGATGTAGAGGACCCCCATGAGACCCGAACCGATCTGTGTGGCAAGACGGATCCGCTGGGCCTCCCCGCCCGAGAGCGTAGCGGATGCACGCGCGAGCGTCATGTAGTCCAGGCCGACATCGATCAGGAAACCCAGACGCGCATTGAGTTCCTTGATGATCCGGTCGGCGATCTCCGCTTCCCGCCGTGAAAAATGGAGTCCGTTGAGAAAATCCTTCTCTCTTCGGATCGGCATCAGGGTCAGTTCGTTGATGTTCTTTCTTCCGACCGTGACCGACAGGCTTTCCGGTTTGAGCCGCGCTCCGTGGCATACGGGACACGGACTGACCGACATGTACTGTTCGTAATACTCCTTCATTTCATCCGAGTCGGTCTCGGCATGCCGGCGCTCAAGGCTCGGAACCACGCCTTCAAAACTGCTCCGGTAGGTGCCGCCGTGGCTGAACTTGCTGTTGGACGTATCGAGTGTCAGGATCTCTCCCCCGTTGCCCATCAGGAACATCGTCCGGATCTTCTGGGGCAGCTCGCGGAAGGGCGTGTCCAGGGAGAAGCCGTACCGTTTTGCCATGGCTTCCGCGTAGGCGCGGGCCCAGCTGGTCCGGTCGTCGAAATTCCATCCCCCCACCCGGATGGCCCCCTGATTGATCGAGAGTGATTCATCCTGCACGATCATGTCCGGATCGATGTGCATCATGGTTCCCAGGCCCGTGCATTCCGGGCATGCCCCGTACGGATTGTTGAACGAGAACATCCTGGGTGCGATCTCGCCGAGACTGACGCCGCAGTCCGGGCAGGAGAACCGTTGCGAGAAAAGGTGCTCCTCCTCGGTGTATCCCTGGTCGGCC
>JAGOFF010000120.1 GCA_017997315.1 Clostridia bacterium | reverse complement strand
GTCCAGGACGACCCGTCTGCGGCGGTCGTACTCTTCGGTCATCATGCGGACCGGGTCATCACAGGATTCCAGCGCTTCGATCGCCGCATGCTGCGCGGTGGTCGGTGCGCACATGATCGCATATTGATGGATCTTGTTCATCGCCATCATCCAAGGGGACGGTCCGACCGCGTATCCGATGCGCCAGCCGGTCATCGCAAACGCTTTGGAAAAGCCCCCGATCACGATGGTGCGGTCCCGCATGGATGGAAAGGAAGCGATCGAGCAGTGCGATGCGGGCGCATAGGTCAGTTCGGCGTACAGCTCGTCGCTGACGACCGCGATGTCGCGCCGCTCGAAAAAGCGGACCAGCGGCTCCAGATCCTCCCGGGACATGACCGCGCCGGTGGGATTGTTGGGATACCCCAGGATGACCATCTTGGTCCGCGGCGTCACCGCCGCTTCCAGCTGCTCGACCCGGAGTTTGAAGTCATCCTCCCGGCGGCAGGCGATGGTGACGGGCACCCCTCCCGATAAACGGACACACGCTTCGTAGGAGACGAAACAGGGCTGCGGCACGATCACCTCGTCCCCCGGGTTCACCAGGGCGCGGACCGCGGCGTCGATGGCTTCACTGCCCCCGACGGTCACCACCGTTTCGGTCCGGGGATCGTATTCCAGACCGTACTTGCGAAGGGAATACCGGCAGATGCTCTCGCGCAGCGCCATCAATCCCTGGTTGGATGAATAATGCGTTTCGCCGTTTTTGAGGGATCGGATGCCCGCATCGACGACCTGCCACGGCGTAACAAAGTCCGGCTCGCCGATGGACAGGGAAATGACGCTTTCCTTCATCTCGTTCGCGAGGTCAAAAAAACGGCGGATTCCGGACGGAGGAGTGGTACAGACCACCCTCGACAGGAGATCCTCATGTCTCATAAGACGACGGCCTCCCGGTCGTCGGAAGCGCGCACGTCGAACACCGTGCTCTCCCGCTTATAAGTCCTGAGAATGAAATGGGTCTGCGTGGACAGTACCGATTCAACCGGGGCGATCCGCTCCGATACGAACATCGCGACGTCCTTGAGGGTGTCGCCCTCGACAATCAGCATCAGGTCGTAGCCGCCGGACATCAGGAAGCAGGATTTCACTTCCGGATACCGGTAGATCTGCTGCGCGATCGAGTCGAATCCGTGCCCCAGCTGCGGGGTCACCCGGACCTCGATCAGCGCGGTGATCGCATCCCGTTCGGTTTTCTCCCAGTTGATGATCGATGTGTAGCCGAGGATGACATGTTCGTCCTCCATGCGGCGGAGAGCGTCGGCAACCGCTTGCTCCTCTTCGCCGAGCATGACCGCGATCCGCGCGGCGTCGAGTCGTGAATTCTCCTGCAGCAGATCCAGGATACGCAAATCCAAGGACATGTGAACCCCTCCAGTCAGGACGATGTGCATTGATTCTATCAGCAATGGGGATCGGTGTCATCCGTCGGCGACGGGACAGACCGGATGGAATTCCGGATGTTCCGGGTCATCCCGCGTCGTCGTCTTTTTCCTTCTTGACCATGTCCGGCAGCGTGTCGCGCTGCTTCACCACGATGAAATACAGCCCCCCCATCAGGCGGCCGTGCATCAAGGTCAGCGCCGCGGTAAAGAATCCGCCCAGGATGGCGGATGCCCAGACATCCGCGACCGGCAGCAGGAAAAGAAGGAGGCTGGACAGGATGTTGACGATGAAAGTCAGAAGCAGCAGACAGTTGAAGATGTAGAACCGGTGACCGCGCGTATGGACAAAGCTGCGGTTGACCGCGAACATCAGCTTCATGCTGGTGCGCGACAGCAGCAGCGGCAGAAAATACATCGTCAGGACGCCGGCAACCAGGAAAAACAACAAGACAAACATCGACGTCAGACTGGTGGACAGGAACGAGATGCCGAGGAACATGAAAAGAAAGGCAAATAGACGCGGGGTGCTCTTGAGGAACCGCACCACGCCGGTTCCGACCGAATCCCCCTCGTGTTCCGCCACATAGGACGAGGCGTACGCAAACGAAAACAGGAGCAGCAGCAGGGTCACGCCCGCCTGAACCGCAAACCAGGCGAGCGTCATGCCGGACACGGCCGGCATGGCCGTCGGATCCATGCTGCCCAATCCCGCGTACGGGAGTGAGGTGACATAGTCGTACAGCGCCTGCAGGTTCTCGTCGTCCCGCGGGAATACCGTGCGCAAGATGCTGAGTCCATAGGCGCACAAAAACAGAACCCGGACCAGCGTCTGGCTTTTCAGCCGGTAAAACCGGAAAGATTCACGAACCAGCGCAAAAGGCGGCATCGCACCTCCGAATCACGGATCTCCCGTCGCCCTGCGGCCGGACGGTGTCCGGCCTGCGCGTCCCCCTCACCCCTCGGCGGATCCGATGGCGCAGTCAAGGCAGATCCGGCCGCCGACAAGATGCTCCTCGACCACGCGCCGGGCCTTCTCCGCATCCATGCGCACATAGGTCGTCTTGGCGCCGGTCTCATCGATCACTTCGACGATCGGCTCAAGCCGGCAAACCCCGATGCAGCCCGTGGAAACCACCGAGACGTCCGAAATGCCTTTCGCGGCAAGCGTGTCACGGATGGCGTTGAGTACGGGGCGCGCGCCGGCCGCGATCCCGCAGGTCGCCATGCCCACCAGCACCCGCAGGCGGCTGCCGCCGGCCTTGCCGGTCGCCATTTTGGCCAGGGTCGCGTTACGGACGGATTCCAGCTCGGTAATCGACTTCATACGGGAATGTACCTCCAAAACTTGATCATATGGACGGATCGGGATCCCGGGACGGAATGTCCGGCTGGATCTTCGCCCGATCGAATGTCCTGAAATATTATAGCACCGTCCCGAAGGGGGTTACAATGATGTGCAAAGAAACAAAAATATCCTCTTGAAATGCGTAAACCCCGTGTGATATGATGCCAATTACGGATAGATTGTTGTCAGACCGCGTCCAATGTCCATTAAGGGTATCCCCTTCTAATGCACTGGAAAGCACCTGTCTTCAACCCAAATCCGACATTTTTGGGAGGTACCCACACATGCCAGACAAAATCATCGTTTGCAGGGACTGTGGAAACGAGTTCGCGTTCACCGAAGGCGAGCAGGCTTTCTACAAAGAGAAGGGATTCGAGAATGATCCTGTCCGCTGCCCCGATTGCCGCCGCGCCCGCAAGCAGACGCGTCGCCAGGACAACGGCGGATACGACAACAGGTACTGATCCGTACTGATCCGATCCGTAAGGAAGCCGTCCCCACCCGGGACGGCTTCCTTTTTTTCACGGGATCGGGTACCCTCTATACCATGAGAAAGCCGGACCCCCGGCGCAGTCCCGAAAGGCGGCTCCCATGAACCAGGATGCATTTTCCATCCACCCCGATCTGCTGTATTTCATCCCTGCCGGCGAACACGCTCCGGACCGGCTTCGCGAGACGCTGGCAGCACGTCCCGAGATCCGTTTCGTGTCATTGTCCGGAGTCGACCTGGCAGGCAACGACACGGACGAGAGAATCCCTGCCGGACTGTTTCTCGAGGATATCGAGGGATATCTGAGCGGAGGCGTACAGACCGACGGCTCCTCCGTCGTTCTCCCGAACATCGCGACGTTGAACAACGGAAAGGTCGATCTCGTGGCGGACACGGCGGTGACCTGGTTTGTCGATTACAACTATGAAAACATCGATGTGCGCAGCGGTCTTCCGATCGGGACCCTCCGCATCCCGTCTTTCCTGAAACATGACGGAGACCTTGTCTGTTCGCGTTCGCTGCTCAAACGCGCGGTGAACGCATTCGATGAAGGCGTCCGCAAGCTTCTGGCCGCGCATCCCGATCTGTGTGAACGGATGGGATTCGCTCCGGACGAAGTCAAGGAGGTCGTCCTGACCGCCGCGACGGAACTGGAATTCTGGGTCAGAACCCCCGAAGACAAGGTGAACAAGGACAAGCTGTCCGTATCGCAGGGTCTGCAGGAGTCCTACTGGAAGCGGACCAAGGGGGTGGTCCGCACCGCTTTGGAACATGCGATCGAACTGCTCGGTCTGTACGGACTCAATCCCGAGATGGGGCACAAGGAAGTCGGCGGCGTCAAGGCGCAGATCATGGGGAGCGGCGATCTGGGGCACATCATGGAGCAGCTCGAGATCGACTGGCGCTATTCCTCGGCGCTGCAGGCGGCGGACAACGAGCTGTTCGCCCGCATCTTCATCAAGGAGGTCTTCCGGCTGCACGGCCTTGAAGCCACTTTCATGGCCAAGCCGGTCGAAGGGGTCGCCGGGAGCGGGGAACACATCCACATCAATGCGGTCGCCCGGCTGCGCAGCGGACGCAAGGTCAACCTTTTCTCTCCCGCCGATTACAACCGCGATTTCCTCAGCGTCGTCGGATGGGGCGCCCTGATGGGTTTCATGAAGCATTATGATTCCATCAGCCCGTTCATCACGGTCTCCAATGACGCCTTCAACCGTCTGCAGCCCGGATTCGAGGCGCCGACGCACGCGGTTGCGTCAATCGGATCGGATCTCGACTCCCCGTCGCGGAACCGGACCGTGCTTCTGGGATTGATCCGCAGTCCGGAGTCCCCGATGTCGACCCGATTCGAGGTTCGTTCGCCGAACCCGCACACCAATGTGTACATCGCCCTGGCCGCCGCGTTTCCGTTTCTCCTGGACGGGATCGGGTATGCGGTTTCCAGCGGACGGGACGAACAGGCACTGCAGGCGGAGTTCTGCAAGGGCTCCGGAGAGACGTATCCGTACCTCCCGGCCGAACGGGCTTTCCGCTCCGAACTGGACGTGTTCGAGCATTACGGCGACGAGGAACGGGACCGGTTGTTCGGCAAACCGCCCGCAACCGTCTACCAGACCATCCGTCGGCTGCTGGAGCGAGACGAGGGATTGACGATCCTGTACCGAGACGGCGTGTTCACGGAGAAGATCATCCTCTCCTACTCCAACGCCATGCTCAACCAATGGATCCGCGAACTCAAGGACCGGATCCTGGAAGACAATCTGGAGCGGGTCCGCTCCTGCAGGCGGTTTGATTCACCGTTCGACTGCGACGAGGACATGTGGGACGCGGTGGACGCGCTGCGCAACCGCCTCGCCAAGGATCGGCAACCGGCCGAGTCCCTGTTCACCCGCATCCGCAAGGCGATCGACCGGAAAGAACTCCATGCGGTTTCCGGACTGCAGCTTGAGATGGCCGCGCTGATGCGTCAGATGGATGAGCAGTATCTGAACTACAGCCGCAACCAGCTCGACATCTGACACCGGATTCCGGCCATGACCCGGCGGTACTTGTGCCGCTACGCGCGTTCGGAAATGAAACGGTCCGTGATCCAGGCAGGATCCGGACCGTTTTTCATTGCTTGAGCCAGCAGGGGCCTGTCATCCAGCGGCCCCGACATATCGGATCCAGCAGGGAGCCGCCCCTTCCCCGTCCATATTGCGGATCACTTCCGCCAACAACCCTTCGGTCAGGGTCTCATCTTCCCCGAACAGCAGGACGCCGTCGGAACCGATCGACCGGCAGGAGACTCCCTCGGCTTCAAGTGCGGCGCGCAGCGGGGACGAACCGTCCGGCGGCAGCCGGAGAAGGATCTGCACCGAATGCTCTTCGAAAGGCATCATCGAACCTTCCGGAAGTGCCGGCCAGCAGTCCCTCGGGTCCGGGCCGTCACGGCCGAGGCATTCGAGCACGTCCGAGACCACCGCGCTGGCGGTCGGCATGGCGCCCGCGCCAGGTCCGTAGAACATCGCTGTACCGATGGCGTCCCCGTCGACGGCGATGGCATTGAAAACCCCGCTGGCGCACGATGCCGGGTGACGGCGGGAGAGGGCGGTCGGCATGACCGACGCAGCGATCCGGCCGCATGGCATGCGAACGCTTTTCGCAAGCAGTTTGACCTGTGCGTCGGCGATGGCGGCGGTCGCGATCCGATCCGCGTCGACCCGCTCGATCCCTTCGGTATGGATGTCCTGAAACCGGACATAGCCGCCGAAGGCGATGCTGGAAAGAATGGCCAGTTTGCGGCATGCATCGAGCCCCTGGATATCCGCTTCGGGTCTGCTTTCGGCGAATCCGTGCGACTGCGCTTCCGCAAGCGCGGTCTCGAACGGGATGTCCGCCTGCTCCATGCGGGTCAGGATATAGTTCGTCGTGCCGTTCAGGATGCCGGAAATGCCGTTCAGTACGTTGGCCGCCAGGCAGACCCGCAGCGGATGGATGATCGGAATGCCTCCGCCAACACTGGCTTCGAACAGATAACGCACGCCATTCTCCGTCGCCAGTTCCATTAGTTCAGGCCCGTGACAGGCGACCAGTTCCTTATTGGATGTCACGACGTGACGTCCTGACATAAGCGCCTTTTTAGTGTATTCATATGCGATCCCGACACCCCCGATGGTCTCCACGACCACGCGGATCTCCGGATCCACAAGCACATCGTCGATCGCCGGGGTGATCAGCGGTTCCAGCGGGTCGCCCGGAAAGGAACGGATGTCCACGATCCTCCGCAGACGGGGTTCCGTCCCCGTCCGCAGGCGCATGCCTTCCGCACCCGACGTAAGCAGCCGGGCGGTCCCGGATCCCACTACCCCGTATCCCAGTATCGCGACCCCTGTCATGTTCCGTACCGTACCGGCCAGGCCGGCCCCTTCCCTTTCTCAGTCCCTCGCCATGATCCTGCAGGACCGGACGCCGGCAATGGCACCCAGATCGTCCATCAGCACCTGCAGTTCCGTATTCATCTGATCGGTTTCCATTGCGATGGAAACATCCGCAAGTCCGTTCAGGGGAAAATTCTGGTTGATGGTCAGGATGTTCCCCTGTGCCTGCGCGATCCGGTTGATGATGCCCGACAGGATTCCCGGGAAGTTCTCGACTGCGAAAAGCAGCGTGACCACCCGGTTGCGGTTGCTTTCATAGAACGGGAGTACCGCGTCCTTGTACTTGTAGTACG
>JAGOFF010000119.1 GCA_017997315.1 Clostridia bacterium | reverse complement strand
TCCTTTGGCGCACGGTATGAGCATACCATAGCGAGTGACTGGTTCATTCTTGCGGGAGTGAGCGTACTCTGGTTTGAAAAGTGTACACAGAAGCCCCAAAATCGGGTTGAAAAGTGTACACGTGCAGCTTGTCGTGCGGACATGGCCCCAGTTGTTGCTCACGGACGAGAGACAACCGACTTTGCTGCTCACGATTCGCAACACTTGATCAACAAAAGTCGTTGTTACGAACCAGATCATCACAAGCGTGGTTGTTGCTCAAAAAGCAGCGTTGGTGATCAACAAGCGGTATAATGCAACCATGTTTCCGCCAGAGGTGTCGTATGGTAAAGCGCACTCCCGTTCAGTATCACTACGGGAAATTCCCGCCGAAGAATATTGACTTGGGGAAACTGATTCCATATATCGGCGCTGCCCGTGCGGCAGTGGCGAGATATGATGGTTTGCTGCAGGCGGTTCCCGGTTCTTCAATTTTACTTAGCCCATTAACCACACAGGAAGCGGTCTTGTCGTCACGGATTGAGGGGACACAGGCAACGATCGGCGATGTTTATGAGTATGAGGCTTCGTCCGATATTGAGAAAAGCAGAAACCGAAATTACGAGGTGTTTGAGGTTCTGAATTAGCGGATTGCGCTTACCCGAGCAGCCGATAAACTAGCTGAGATTCCATTATCAATGCGAATCATTAAAGAGGCGCATAAGTTACTGCTTACAGGAGTGAGGGGTTCAAGCAGGGATCCGGGCAACCTTCGGAGAATTCAAAACTGGATTGGTCGTCCAGGGAGTACCATCGAAGAAGCGGAATATATCCCTATTTCTGCAGACAAACTTCCAGATGCCATTTCGGACTGGGAAAAATTCATACATGAAGATTATCCGGATCCTTTAGTTCAATTATCCATCTTACATGTTGAATTCGAAGCCCTGCATCCCTTTCTGGATGGAAATGGCCGTATGGGGCGTCTTTTTGTACCTCTTTTCTTGTACTCCCGCAACCTGATAAAACGCCCTATACTTTATATCAGCGCATATCTGGAGGAGCATAGAGACGAGTATTACGCGAGACTCCTTGCTGTATCGAGAGATGATGATTGGTACGGATGGTGCAAGTTCTTTTTGACGGCTATCGCTTCGCAAGCTGAAACCAATCAGAAAATGGCAGTGGAAATCCTGCAGCTTTATGACGAGATGAAGATAACCCTTACTAACATGATCAAGTCGCAATACTCAGCATATGCTGTCGAGTGGATCTTCCAGAGGCCGATTTTCAGCTCTTCCGATTTCATGAAAGATGCCGGTATCCCTTCAGCAACAGAGCAACGTATACTCGGTGTTTTAAAAGCGAATCACATTCTTACGACCATTCGAGAAGGCAGCGGGCGCCGTTCTTCCATCCTGCGATTTGATCGCCTTCTTGCGGTGGCTGATCGCTGATTGCAGTTTCTTCCCTGTACCGCCCCACTCCCCCCCAAAAAGAAGGACCCGCCGCTCCGTTCGCACGGAACAGCGGGCCTCTCTCTGCCGTTTATCAAGTTCCTTTGATTATTTCACTTCATTTCTCCTCGCCGCGCGCCAGCCGCACGTGGGAGTCCGCCATCTCGTAGCCCGCGGCCTGGGCGCACGCGGTGTTGAGGTCGAGCGCGGTCACGCAGGCCGCCGCGATTTCCGCGAGCCGCAGGACGTGCGTGTTGTCGTCGACGCTCTTGCCGAAACCCGCGCATCCCATCAGGGCCAGCGCCTCGCGCGCGGTCCCGAACAGCGTGCCACCGCCGATCGTCGCGAGTTCCATACAGGGCAGGCTGACCATGAAGTGCACCCCGCCGTCGACCGCATCCGCCTGCACAAAGCAGCTCGAGGACGACACGACGTGCGCCAGGTCCTGGCCCGTCGCGGCGTAGAACGCGGCGACCGCGTTCGCGGCGTTGACGTTGAAGCCCGAGATCGTGCCGCTCAGCGCGGAACCGAGGTAGCACTTGTGGAACACCGTGCGCTCGACCGAACGCCCGTTGACGCCGGGCTTGAACACCTTGGCGAGCAGCTCGTCGCTGAGGAACACCTCGGTCTGGACCGACTTGCCGCGGCCGTTGAGCACGTTGATGTGCGCGTTCTTCTTGTCGGTACACAGGTTGGAGCTGATCGTGACGAGTTTCCATCCGGGGAGCTCCCCGAGCAGTGCGCGCGCGATGTCCGCGGACGCCTTGGTGACGCCGTTCATGCCCATCGCGTCGCCGGTCTTGAACGTCATCTTGAGGAACACCTTGGTCCCGAGCTGGTAGGGATCGATGCGCTCGAGACGGACGAACGGGTCGTACACGTACGGACGCAGCCGCGCGATGAGGTTGGGGTCGGTCTGCATCGCATCGATGAACCGGCGGGCCTCGACGATGTCCGGAGCCTCGATCATCGGGGCCCGGGACATCCCGTCGTAGTGGACCAGCGTGGTGAGCCCGCCCGCCATCGTGATGGCCTTGGCGCCGCGCTGCACCCCCGCGACCAGCGCGGCTTCGTTGGTCGCGAGCGGGAGGTAGACGTCCTCCCCCTTCACGTACTGTCCGTTGATCCGGATCGGGCCGGCGACGCCCATCGGGACCAGGCAGGCCCCGATCTTGCCCTCGATCCCCGCGAGGATCCGGCCGTCCGGGGTGCGGGTGCTGTTGTCGATCCGGCTGTCCCGGATCCGGGTCAGCGGGACGCCGGTCTGCCTCTCGAGGTTGGCGCACCGGATGCGCGCCGCGGCGTCGCAGGCGTCCGCGACCTTGGCCGGGTCGGAGCCGTAGACGTCGGTGAACACGACCGTCTCGAGGTTCTGGGTCTTGATCTCTCCGGCGAAAAAGGCGGTCTGGACTTCGTCAAACGTTCTGGCCATGGGGTGAATCTCCTTCTATCGATGGATTGGGCGGGCGCACGGGGCGGCCGCTTTATTCTTTCCCGTCGGTCGCGGGGTGCATGTGCAGCAGCGTGCTCAGGGTCTGGGCGTAGTCTCCCGCCGCACGGATCCCGGCGGGGTCGATCCCGGTCCGGATCCCCAGGCGATGGAACATGTCGACGATCGTCTCGGTGCGCGCGTTGCCGGTTGCGCCCGGGGCGTACGGGCAGCCGCCCAGCCCGCCGGCCGCGCCGTCGAACACCCGGACCCCGGCCTGGAGCGACGCGAGGTTGCAGGCGTGCTCGATGCCCTCGTGCTGGTGGTAATGGACTGCGAGCGACGCGCGGGTGAGCCTGCCCAGCAGGAGGCGCGGGATGCGGTACGCCTGGGCGGGGCTGGCCATGCCGGTGGTGTCGCCGAGCGAGATCTCGTACGCGCCGTAGGACTCGAGCGCGAGCGCGAACTCGACCGCGCGCTCCTCGGGCATCGGGCCCTCGATCGGGCACCCGAACACCGTCGCGATGTACGAGCGCACCCGGATGTGGTGCTCCCGCGCGACCCGGTTGATCTCCTCGATCTGGCGCAGGGTCTCCTCCGGGGCGCAGTTGAGGTTTTTGCGGTTGTGGCTCTCGCTCGTGCTGACGATCGTGACCACCTCGTCGAGCCCGGCCTCGATGGCGAGCTCCAGCCCGCGCATGTTGGGGATGAGTGCGGAGTAGGTCACCCCGGGCTTGCGGCGGATTCCCGCGAGGACCGCCTTGGCGTCGGCCATCTGTGGCACCCACTTGGGGTGGACGAACGAGGTCGCTTCGATGCGGGTGCAGCCCGCGTCGGTCAGCCGGTCGACCAGTGCGATCTTTTTCTCGGTCGGGATGAATACCGGCTCGGGCTGCAGCCCGTCGCGCGGACACACCTCGAAGATCGACACGGATTCCGGGAATTCCATCCATTTCTCTTCCATCGTCATGTGCGGTTTCCTTTCCGTCGGCCGTTGTCTACGGGATCATGACCGCGCGGCCGTTGAGATCGTTGAACTTTTCCAGCGCTTCCTTGTAGTCGGCAAGCGGGACGGTCATGCCCACATAGGCCGCCAGGTCGACTTTCCGGTTGCGCAGCAGCTCCATCAGCAGCTCCCAGGTCTTGAACATATGCCGGCCGAACAGCCCGGTGATCTTGAGCTCGCGGTACACCACCCGGTACATGTAGCTCGGGATGGTGAGTTCCGCGTTGACCATGCCGACGTGGACCAGCGTGCCCGCGGTCGCGAGCGCGTCGATCGCCTGGTTGATCACGCGGCTGTTTCCGGTGAAGTCGACGACGCAGTCCACGCCGCGCCCCTCGGTCTCGCGCCGGCACACCGCCACGAGGTCCTCCTTGAGCCCGTTGACCGCCACATCGGCGCCCACCCGCAGGGAGTACGCGAGCCGGTGCTCGTTGATGTCCATCGAGACGACCTTGACCGCGCCGAGCGCCTTGGCGAGTTCGCACGCCATCAGCCCGATGGTCCCGACCCCCAGGATCGCGACGTTACGGCCGCTGACCTGGGCTTTCTGCAGTCCGTGCAGCGCGGTCCCGAGCGGCTCGAGCAGCGACATCTGGACGAAGTCCGCGTCCGCGGGCAGCTTGATCGCGGAGATCTCGGGCAGCCGGATGTATTCCGCGAAGCTCCCGTCCGCGTTGCGCCCGAGCACGCCCATGTGGTTCGAGCAGATGTGCATGTTGTCGGTGCGGCACTCGTAGCACGTGCCGCACGGGATGTGGGTTTCGCCCGCGACACGGTCGCCGGGCTTGAATCCCCGGACCAGCCGTCCCACGGCCTCGACCTCGCCCGCGAATTCGTGTCCGAGCGTGAACGGGAGCGCGTATCGGGCCGCCGCGACCAGCGGGCTCCACTCGAACACCTCGACGTCGGACTTGCACATCGCGGTCGCCTTGACCCGGACCAGCAGGTCGTGCTCGCCGATCTCGGGGATCGGGAGGTCCACGAACACCGCGCCTTCGCCTTCTGTGACTTTTCTCAACGCTCTCATGGGGTCACTCCTTTTTTATGCATTGCGCCGGCTTCGGCCGGTCCGTCTGCCGTTGCTGGGTTGCGGGGTTTCATAGATCGAGAACATGCGGTACGGGAGTTCGAGGTCCGCGGGGGTGAAGGGGCGTCCGTCCGCCTCCCCGATCTCGGGGGACAGTTCGATCGACAGGCATCCGTCGTACCCCGCCTCCAGCATACGCCGGACCACGCGGTGGTTGTCGGTCGTCCCCTCCCCGAAGCGGGTGAAAACCTTGCGCCCCATCCCCCGGTTCTCCTTGAGGTGGATGTGGTTGACCCGCGGGGCGAACGCGTCGACGACTTCGTCGAGCGGTACGCCCGCGGCCTCGAAATGTCCGGTGTCGATGCACAGCCCGATCCGGCGGGATTCGATCGCATCGAACACCCGGGTGTAGTCCCCGGGACTCTCGAGGTTGTCCGCGATGTGGTTCTCGAGCGCGAGGTCCACCCCGAGCTCCTCCGCGACCGGGACCAGCGCTCGCAGCGAGCGGATCACCGACTCGAGCCCGCCGTCCCGGCCCCGGGCCCCTCCCGAGGTCACCACCAGCCCGGCCCCGAGGAGACGCGCGGCCTGCATCGCGTACACCTTGTGGCAGTAGTCCCGGGCGGGGTCGCCGCCCAGCCCGCCGCCCAGGTGGACGGCGACGGGCTCGAGCCCCGCGGCGGCCGAGCGTTCCGCGAGTCCGCGGAGCACTGCGGGGGACAGCGAGGAGGGGTGCCATAGGTTGAACTCCACGAACCGGAATCCGACCCGCGGGAGCAGGTCGAAGGTCCGGGAAAAGTCGGTCTCACCGAACCCCTCGACCGAGAGCGTCGCGCAGGCCAGCCGGATCACGGCTCGATCTCCGCGACCCGGACCGTGCGGCCGGTCCGGGAGGATTCTAGGATCGCAAGCGAGACCCGCAGCGCCTCCACGCCGTTGTCCGCGGTGACGTCCGGCCGGACGCCGTCGCGTACGCAGTCCGCGAAATGCCGGTTCTCGGTATAGTAGGACTCCGCGTCGAACAGGTCGTTCAGCCAGGTCGAGCGTGCGTGCTCCATGCCGTCCGTCCGGATCCGGTGCTCGACAAAGTCAAAGAATCCGTCGCCCCGGATCATCGCGGTCCCCCGGAGCCCCACGACCCCGCGGGAGGAGCTCGGGAGGTGCGAGGACCAGCTCGCGTTGATGACGCCCGCGCGCCCGCCCGCGAGTCCCAGCACCACCTGGGCGTTGTTGTCGAACGCGGGGAGTTCGGGCTTGACCCCCTGGACGCGCGCCGCGACGGTCTCGATCCCGAGCCCGAGCCCGCGGAACATGTCGATGTCGTGCGAAAGCGATTCGATCGCCATCCCGCACACGAGGTTCGGGTCGGTCCGCCAGGAATCCCCGAGCGGGGCGCCGAATCCGGAGCCCGGGCCGACCCGGTGGCTCCAGACGCTGACCACGTCGCCCAGCCGGCCGGACAGCACGTCGTCCCGAAGCATCCGGTATCCCGGCCGGAACCGCATGTTGAACGCGGTCATGAACAGCACTCCGGTCTCCGCCGCGAGGTCCTGCATCCGGACCGCGTCCGCAAGCGAGACCGCGAGCGGCTTTTCGCACAGCACGTGCTTTCCGGCGCGCATCGCGGCTTCGGCGCAGGCGGTCCTTTTGGAGGGCGGGGTGAGCAGGTGGATCATGTCGACCTCGCCGAGCACCTCGTCGAGATCCCGGATGACCCGCGCGCCGCACAGTTCCGCGATCGCGCGGGCGTTCTCCGGGCGGGGGTCGAGCACCCCGACCGCCGTCACGTCGGGCATCCGGGCGATGGCCGCGGCGTGCTTGTGCGCGATTCCCCCCGCGCCGATGATCGCGGTCCGTATCATGTCGTGCTCCCTTCCCCGGAGCCGCCGGGCGCCCGCTTCGCTTGACGGGCGTTCGCCCGCGCGACAGCCGGACGCCCGGCACTCCGGATGACGTCCGCGTCAGCGGACGATGATGTCGGTCCGGTTCCCGGACAGGGTCTTGCCGTCCTTGGAGACCCTCATCCGGACCTCGAACTCCCCGCGGGCGTCCGCCGGGATCGGCCAGACGATGTGGTCGATGACGACGTTGGAGTCCGCGTCGAGGTTCGAGACGAACGAGCGGGCGCACGCGACGGCCCCGGTCG
>JAGOFF010000118.1 GCA_017997315.1 Clostridia bacterium | reverse complement strand
CCCGGATCATGGTCCACCCCTTTCCTGCCCGTCCGGCTGTCCGTCCGCGGCGGGCGCCAGCGGAACCGTGAGCTTCACGACAAACCCGCCGTCGTCCGGGGAGCCATACTCCAGCGTTCCCCCGAGCGCCGAAGCGCGGGCGAGCATGCCCGCGAGCCCTTTTCCGCGGACGATCTCCCGGCCCCGGCAACCCGCGCCGTCGTCCGAGACGTAGAGCCGCAGGTCGTCCGTATTCCGCTTGAGAACGACCCGGATATTCTGCGGCCGGCCGTGTTCGACCGCGTTGTGGACCGCCTCCTGGCAGATGTGGTACAGGTGCTCCGGATGGGGGATCCCGTCCAGCCGGTCATCATCCCCCGTGAGCTTGTCGAACGTGATCCGGACACCGCGGCGCGCGGTCCGTTCGAGCAGCGATTCGACCGCACGCACGAGCCCTCCGTCCTCCACGTCGACCGGAGACAGGTTGTCCACGATCCGCCGCAGATCAAGGATCGCGCTGGTCGCGCGTTCATAGGAGATCCGGAGGCATTCCCCGATATCCGGATCGCCGCCCTGGCGCCGGATCGCGTATTCCAGGTTGGAGCTGATGACGTTGAGGCTGTTCCCGAGGTTGTCGTGCAGGTCGCCGGAAACCCGCTGCCGCTCCGCGCGCAGGGTGTCGTCCCGGACGCCGGTGATGTCGTGGAACGTGAGCAGCCGGCCGATCTCTTTGCCCGCGGTGTTCAACAGTGGATCGATCGAAGAGGAGTACGAGCTTTCCGTGCCGTCCGGCGAACGGAGCCGGAAGAAGACGGCCGTGTTCCGCCCCGGATTGCCGAACGCTTCCCGGAACCGGTCGATATCCGATTCGGCGATCGTATCCGGCGGCACCCGGGATCGGATGTCCATCACGCTCCGGCACTGATCCAGGTCGACCAGGGGTTCGAATATCCGGCGGAACGACCGGTTGAACTCAAAGATGGCCCCGTCCGGATCGGCGATCAGGATCGCCTCGGTGACGCTTGCGAAGACCTCCCTCGCCGCGTACGGGAGCAGGTCGAGCAGTTTGTTTTCATACGCGAGCAGCGCGATGACCAGCACAAACAGGGACAGCGTGACCGGGGTCAGGTCGTAGCGGGGGGCGCGCACCAGGTCCAGGTTGACCAGGGCGCTGTACGCCACCGGCAGCATCGTCGAGACGACCAGAAGGAGGCTCTCGCGTACCCGCCGGCGTGTTTGCAGGGTCCGGACGAGGATCAGCACGGAGCAGCCGATCCCCGTGAGGTAGGTCGCGACGGTGTTCGCGATGAACAGTCCGCCCCAACGGGATACGGTCTCATATCCGTCGATCTCCACGATGATCCAGGGGGAGTGCGGGAACAGCAACGTGATCACAGTCAGCGCGAATGCGGGCAGAAACACCGGGAGCCGCCGGCGCAGGGGGGTGAGCCACGGGATGTCCAGGTAGTCGAACGTGAAAAGCAGCCAAAAAGGGGCGAAGTAGTACAGTACGATGATGATCCGGCGGACCACGAACGGAAACGCGGGCGTGCCCCTGGACAGGTTTTCCAGGATCGCGGCCAACAGCCACGCCAGCATCAAGGCCTGGAGCGCGGTCAGCAGCCGCAGCGCCGAGGACTTCCGGGAACGGACGCGGATATACGTCAGGGCGGCCAAGCCCACCATGATCTGGAGGACGTACAGGACGATTCCGACCCTGAGGTCCGCAGCCACCCGAGACCCTCCTCCCGGAGATGCATCCGGACGCGCGGATGCCGTTGGCTCCATTGTAGCGCGTCGATCTATCGCCCGGTAAGTGATAATCATCAGCAAGACAATCCTTGCTGAAAAGACGGCGAAACAAAATGTTTACCCGCCGCATGATGAATGTCACTTGCCGTGTGCCGAACCATGCGCGCAGAATGATAGAAGGAGTTTATAACCGGGGGGTCTTGCGGATGGCGGGCGGCAACACGCTTCGCGACACCGTGGAGAGGGCAAGGACATCGTGCGGCCGTGCGGGCCGCTTCCTGGCAGGGATGCCGGGGCTGGCTGCGGGGACCGTGCACGCGGCTTTCCATTTTATGTCTCTTTGGGGATCGGTTTGGATACTGGATCGGACGCGCCGAGCCGGACGCGTTCCGGTCAACCGTCGCGCAGGCCGCTTTGCGGACCTGCGCCAGGAATTCCGGACGTCGGTCCGGCGGGGGGCGGGGACTATCCGGGCGAGAAACGTGTTCCGGACCTCCTCGCCGTTGACGGCGGTCATGGACGCGATCGATTTCCGGGTGGCCGGGCCGGAGGGCGCGCCGCGGCTGCTCGACCGTCTTCACCGGTTCGCCCGGGAGCGCGACCGGGTGGTTTATGCGGTGCGGAGCCGGGAGAATCCCCGTGTGGTATGCCTCACGGTGACGATCCGGCCGGACGGGTCCGGCACGCTGGTGTCGGTCCGGACGTACCGGTGGACCGCAGCCGATGGGCTCGGGGATCCGATCGACACGGTGCGCCGGCTGGTCCGTGAGATCCGGGATGCGGTCCTGGCCGTGGATCCGGAAGCCCGGGTGCTGGAGGCGGTCGGGATCTGACGTCCCCCCCGCGCGCAGCGCAGGGGACCGTTTATAGAAGGTTTTGCGAATCCTCCGCAGGACAGGCTCGATTCCGAGACGTCATCCTGTGGAGGATTTTTCATGTCCAGGCCGCGGATTCGGCGTACGCTGATTTCCGCCGGTTTGCTGTGTCGTTTTAGCGGTTCATGCTATCATGGAAAGAAAACATATGGAGGGAGATTCCGATGTCCCGTTATGCTGACTCCCTGCCGGCGCGTCCTTCCCGGTACGGCGCGATGCCGATCGCGCGCAGACGCGGGATCCTGCCGGAACGCAATGTCTGCAGCCTGTATCCCGCGGACGGTCCGGAACACGCGTTCTGGACGGGCGACGGGGTCCAGCGGGTGGAGATCGCGGGCGATCCGTTCGACGAAACCCTCGTCTTTGCCCACGAAACCCTCTATGAGCCCCGCTGGCTCCGGGCCCCCGAACCGCCCGACCTGACCGGGATCCTGCCCGAGGTGCGGCGACTGCTGCGCGAAGACCGGTTTGTCGAAGCGGCCGAACGCGTGGAGGAGACACAGCTTGCCTCCGGCGTCGCCGATCTCCTGACCCGCGGTCCGTTCGGGATCATGCCCCCGACTGCCGGACGCCTCCATCCCGCATTCCGGCTGGAGATCCGGCAGCCCGAGGAGGGAGAGGTCCGGGACTACCTACGCTGGCTGGATATGGAAACCGGCCGGGTTGCGGTCCGTTGGGACGACGACCGGGGGACGTTTGAGCGTGAGACATTCGTCGCCTATGACGGCGACGTGGCGGTCGTCCGGCTGACCGCGCCCCGCGGCGCGCTGGACGCGGAACTGACCCTCCGGCTGCCCGGACCCGCGCCCGACGGCCGGGGCGGCCTGATGGCGCCGGAACGCTGCTCGCACGAGCTCGAGACGGCCACGGACCGGATTGTCCTCCGGTGGGCGTACGCCCCCGAGTTCGGACAGAAGGGATACGTCTCCGTACTGCACCTGATCCGGGAGGGGGGTACGGCGGAGCGGACCGGGGAGGGAATCCGGATCTCCGGGGCGGACTCTCTGCTGATCCTGGCAAAAACCGTCAAGTTCGAGGGCGGATTCACATTCGATTGCGCGGATGCGGTCGTCCGCGAAGTCCTGGCGGTCCGTCCGGACTTCGATGCATTGCTTGCCGGCAACCGTGCCCATATCGGATCCCGCATGTCGCGGTCCCGGATCCGGCTGGGAGATCCGGCCGACTTCGCGCTGTCCGCCGAGGAACTGCTGCGCCGGACGCATACCGACGCGGAGTTCGACGGGACGCTGCTGGAAAAGCTCTACGACATGGGCCGCTATTACCAGATCATCGATACCGGGACCATCCCCCCGATGTTCGGCCAGCACAACATCAACACCAACCTGCAGGTGTGCGCGGGCAACAACACCGGGCTGTTCGATGAGATGGACGTATATTTCCGGTACTACGAAACCAAGTTCGACGACTTCCGCACCAATGCGCGTCTCCTGTACGGCGCGCGCGGTCTGCTGGCCAGCGTGCACTGCGATTACGATTCCGGGCTGTTCTACCACTTTTCCAAGACATATCCGCATTACTGCTGGACCGGCTGCCTCGGCTGGATCTACAACGAGCTTTGGGGATACTGGCTGGTCACGGGGGACCGGGAGTTCCTGCGCGACCGGGTGGTGCCCGCGCTGCGGGAGATCGCACTTTTCTACGAGGACTACGCGTGCGACCGCGGCCCGGACGGCCGGGTGATCTTCTACCCCTCGTTCTCCCCCGAGAACCCGACTCCGGACTATGCGACGCGGAACGGAGTCTACGCCGCGAGCATCAACTCGGTCATGGACATCATGATCTGCCGCGAGGTGCTCGACAACCTCATGGACGCCTGCCGCACGCTGGGCATCGAGGAGGACCGCCTGCCGCACTGGCAGGCCCAGCGGGACGCATTGCCCCGGTATCTGCTGGACGAGGAAGGCGGGCTCAAGGAGTGGGCCTGGCCGACGGTCGGGGAGAACTACAACCACCGGCACGTGTCCCACCATTACGACGTCTGGCCGGGCCGGCTGGTCACCTGGGAGGACGAGCCCGAACTCGCCCGGGCCATCCTGATCTCCAACCGCAAGCGCGCGCAGCAGGACGACTCCGCGCACGGGATCATCCACCGGCTGTTCACCGCCATCCGGCTCAAGGACCTCCCCGAGACCGTCCAGAACCTGTACCAGCTCATGAACCAAGGGTTCGTGACCCGGTCGCTCCATACGACGCACTACCCCTATCGGCTGCATTTCCCGGATCTGCAGGGCGCGATGCCCGCGGTCCTGATCGAGATGTGCCTGTACTCCGCGCCGGGTGTCGTCGAGTTCCTGCCCGCGATGCCGGCCTCGCTCGGACGTGGTACGATCGAGGGGGTCTGGCTGTACACCTGGGCCCGGATCGGGCGCATGGAGTGGGACGGCAAGGGCGTCCGCGCGACGGTCGTGTCGAACCGGGACCAGTCCCTGACACTGCGCTGCCGCCGGCCGATCGCGTCTTTCCGCGTTGACGGGACGGCGGTGCCGGTCGACGGCGACCACGCGTCGGTGGCATTCACCAAAGACGCCGCGGCAACGGTCGAGATCGACTTCGCGGTGTGACCCGCCGGACCCGTACGGGTCCCTGAAACAGCGATTCATTAGAAAAACGGAGGTATATCATGGGCAAAAAGGCAAAGGTCACGTTCCATCCCTCGTACCGCATCGGCGACATCTCGCCGCGGCTGTACGGCGCGTTCCTCGAGCCGATCGGCTCGATGGTCAACGGCAGCATGTACAATCCCAAGCATCCCACCGCGGACGACCTCGGGTTCCGGCGCGACTTCATCGACGCGCTCAAGAGCTCCGGACTCCCCGCGGTCCGGCTCCCGGGCGGCAACTTCGTGTCCGGCTGGGACTGGAAAGACTCCATCGGACCCCGGGACCAGCGCAAGAAACACCTCGACCTCGCGTGGTTCCAGTACTACACCAACGATGTCGGGCACGACGAGTACCTGCAGTGGGCGGAGCGCATCGGATTCGAGCCGCTGTACACGGTGAGCGTCGGGTCCTCGGACCTCAACGACGCGATCTACCTCGCGGAGTACACCAACCACGAGGGCGGCACCCACTGGTCCGAGCTCCGCAAGAAGAACGGACACGAAAAGCCCTACGGGGTCAAGGTCTGGTACATCGGGAACGAGCCGGACGGTCCGTGGCAGATCGGGAGCTGGGAGAAGGATCCGCGCGGATACGGAATCCGCACGCATGAGATCTCCAAGGCCATGAAGTGGGCGTCCCCGGGCATCGAGACCGTCGCCGCGGTGTCGTCCTCCCCGTTCGGGACCGTGTATCCGCGCTGGGATCAGGAAGTTCTGGAGCAGTGCTACGAGTCGGTCGACTACATTTCGCTGCACCACTACCATCCCGCCCCGCTCGGGGACATGGCCGCGCTGGTCGGCGGCTCCGCCACGTTCGCGAAGTACATCGACACCGAGATCGCGCTGTGCGACTTCATCCAGACCAAGCAGCGTTCCCGCAAGCAGATGATGATCTCGCTGGACGAGTACGGCAGCATGATGATGCCCAAGAAGGAATTCCGATACGGGAACGGCGAAAATCCCAACGGATTCGTGTTCGACCTGCTGAATCCGGACAAAAAGTACGTGCTCCATGATCCGAACGACTGGGGAACCATGCGCATGCGTGCGCGCGGCGGCCAGATGCTCCAGGCGCTCACCATGGCTTCCACGATGCTGACCATGATCAATCGTGCGGACCGTGTCAAGATCGGATGCATGACCGGCGGACTCGGGGCGCTGGCCGCGACCGACCGCGACCATGTCTGGGAAGCCGCGACGCGCATCCCGTACACCCAGCTGATCCAGCTCGGACGCGGTGTGGCGTTGCGCGGCTCCGTCGAGTGCGACACGTTCGACGTCCCGGGCTACGCGATCGACAACTTCCGTCAGTACGACACCATCGAGGGACTCGACTACATCGAGACCGCGGCGGCGCTGGACGAGGACGCGGGCGCGCTCAACGTGTTCGTGATCAACCGCAACTGGGAGCAGGACACCGCTCTGGAGCTGGATGTGAGCGGATTCGAGGGCTACTCGTTCGTCGAGCAGGTCCAGCTGTACTCCGACGATCCGGAGGCCGCCAACACCTACGAGAATCCGAACGCGATCGTCCCGACCGTCGCCGCGGGCGCGGTCTGCCGGAACGGCAAAGTGGACACCACGGTCAAGAAACTGTCCTGGAACGTGTTCCGGTTCAAGAAGACGGTCTGATCCGGACAGCCCGGCAAAAAGATGGGACGGCGGCCTGCGTGCACGAAGCGCGGGCCGCCGTTTTCATGCGGGGGGATCGTGCGGCGTTGCTCACACAGCCGCCCGTCCGGCTTTCTCCGCCCCGTAGGAACAGGCTTCCTCCATCAGCGCATGCAGGCTGTCCACGGGACAGTCGGATGTGATGCCGTTTCCGGCCGTCAGGAT
>JAGOFF010000117.1 GCA_017997315.1 Clostridia bacterium | reverse complement strand
GCGGTGCGCCTCGCGAACCGGTGGTTTGCGGCCGGATCGACCGGAGCCGCCGGCAGGGTGCGCAGGGCTTCCCCCGCCCGGAACACCACCCGCAGAACCCGCCCGACCGCGCGGTCCAGCACTGCCTCGTCCAGAAGTCCCGTCTCCACCGCCTCGACCAATGCCCGGTCGGTCCGCCCGTCGGACGCCGGCATCTCGAGCTCGGTTCCGGCTTGAACCGCCGCGATCCGGTCGTTGAGCGCGCCCCAGTCAGTCATCACCAGGCCGTCGAAACCCCACTCGTCGCGCAGGACGGTCGTTAAAAGCCACGCGTTGTCGGAAGCGAATGTTCCGTTGATCCGGTTGTAGGAGCACATGACGGACCACGGCGCGGCGTCCCGGACCGCGGTTTCGAACGCGGCGAGGTAGATCTCGCGCATCGTGCGCATGTCGCAGACCGAATCACTGTTCTGGCGCCGGGTTTCCATGTTGTTGAGCGCAAAATGCTTGAGGCAGGCGCCGACGCCCCGGGACTGGATTCCCCGCGTGAACGCTGCCGCCATGCGCCCCGCCAGCAGCGGATCCTCGGAGTAGTATTCGAAGTTGCGCCCGCACAGAGGTGAGCGCTTGATATTCAGTGCAGGTCCCAACAGCAGTCCGACCCCGTGCGCGCGGCATTCGTCGCCGATCGCGGCGGCAACCGCCTCGACCAGATCGGTGTTCCAGGAGGACGCCAGCCCGGAAGCCGTCGGGAATCCGGTGGCCGGTACGGGTTTTCCGGACGAGTCGGCATCGAGGCGGAGCCCGTGCGGGCCGTCGGTCATCAGGAGCAACGGGATGCCGAGCCGATCGACCGGCTTGGTGCGCCAGTTGTCGAGACCGGACAGCAGCGTCGCTTTTTCCCCGAGTGTCATGGAACGGATCAGGGACTTTATCCGGTCATTCATACGGATGCCTCCTCATGGGCCGGATTGATGGCGGCATACGTGCAGATGGTCCGATATGCGCCTTTGACGAAGTACTTGTCCCGGTGGGTCCCCTCGTACCGCATCCCGATCTTTTCCATGACGCGTCCGGACTTCCGGTTCTCCTCGAAATGGTACGCTTCCACACGGTGAATGCCCTTTTCCTCAAACAGAAATCGAAGGAAGGCACTCATCGCTTCGGGCACCAATCCACGGCCCCAATAGTCCCGGTGAAGCACGTAGCCGATCTCGGCGAAGCGGGCGCTGTCCTCCAGATCCTTGAATGCGCCTCCCCCGCCGATGACCCGGCCGGTTTCCGCAAGTTCGAACGCATAGTCGTAGTGGTGCCCGCCCGCATAGGCGTCCAGCGAATATCGGATATATGCGAGGGAGTCTTCGATCGAGCGGTGGGTGTCCCAGGTCATGTACCGGGAGACCTCGTCATCGCTTGCATAGGAAAAGACGTCCGGGGCGTCGTCCAGCCGGAAGGGACGCAGCAGCAGACGTTCGGTCCGTATGATCGGGGGAAATCCGGATTGTTCGTTCGGCACAGGGAACCTCCTGCTGGTTGATATGGGGATATCTTACCACGGACGGGGAAATGCGCCGGGGCCTGCGTCCGGCGCGTTCGCGAACGGTCCGCTTGCGATTCGGTGCGGAAACTTCCAGCCATGCCGTGGAGAAGAGCCGGATGCAGCCGGTACGGAAAAGGGCCCCTTCCGGACGGAAGGGGCCCTTGAAGCGGAACGGATCTGCGGACGTCGTGTCATCCTTCCGGTTGGTCTTTCCGGCGCACGCGGGAGACGATGATCGCGGCGGCGGCGACGGAAAGCGCGGCGATACCCGCCAAGGATCCGGCGGCGGCGGGTTCACCGGTATCCGGTACCGGGATCGGAGTCGGAGAGGGCGAGACCACTGTGAATCCCGCATCCGCGTTCAACAGTAAGGTTTCAGGCACGGTGACCTCGATCCTGTACTGCGCCAGGGGAAGATTCTCCGGCAGCGTCAGCGTGATCAGCGCCTGACCGATGCCGTCCCCGTCGTCATCCTGGACCTCGGCCGTACCGGCCACCGGCGGTACCAGCGGGTTCCCGGCGTTGTCCAGCAGCCGCACTGAAAGCATCGTTCCGTCCGGCAGGCTGACTGTGCCGATCGTGACCGGCAACGTCAACGTACCTGAGATGAGCTGCGTGGAGCCCGGAGTTACGCTGGTGATTCCCGACGGCGGTGCTGTTACATTGGTACGGGTGGCGTCCGATGCATACAAGCCCGGATCGTCCGACTTGACGGCGGTCAGGGTCAGGAGGTCGGCGGTCCCTGCCGGGGTGCCCGTCGGGATGGAAACCTTGACCGGGACGTCAACCGGCGTGCCGAGAGCCGGCAGCGTTACGGTATTCCCGCCGGGGATCGACACAGCCCAACCGTGCTCCGACACCGCGGAAAGCGTGAAGTCCGCCGCGGCGTCGCCGTAGTTCATCAGCGTGAAAGTGAAGGTCGCGTCCGTGCCGGGAAGCGTCGAGGCTTCCGCAGGTGCCAGCACCTGGAGTACACTGGCGCCTGTGATCCGCTCATACGATACGATAGACAGGCTTTCCGCCGGTGCCAGCGACGGCCGGATCCACTGGAGCTCGTAGCCGGCATCCACACTCGAGTCCGGGTCGACCGAGTCGTCGAGCAGACCGTTGGCCGCGAGTTGGCCACCGTCCCAATAATTGCCGACGAAATAGTGATCCGCAGGGGTTTCCGGTCCCCCGGAATAACCCATGAGGCCGAACGTCGTCATGTCCGCGTTGCGGATGTAGACCATCCGGTTGGCAGCGTTGAAATAACAGGACGCGTCGTCGTCTCCGCCGAAATACGTATCACCGCCGTGAATAAGGCTCACGTCCGTGAAAGTGCGGTCCGAGAGATTGGTCAACGTGAAGTCCTTCTCGACATAGAAGCTGCCCGGGATGTACGTGATAACCTGGATCAGCTGCAGTGCGCCGGAATGCAGGGTCCATGTGGTCGTGACACTGTTTCCATCCTTCACCTGCGTACCGACTCCGAGCACGGCTTTTGTCAGTCCGGCGGCATAATCTGTATCTTCCGTATACATCTGGGCGTCAGGGGTGTATATGTGGTATCTGGCTGCGCTGTCCGTGAAGTGGATGTTGGTGTTCCAGCTCCAGTCATCCGTCTCTCCGTAATACTGGTGCTGGTACCCCGGGACGTCCACGGATGGTGACGGATCAAACACGTGCTGCTGCCAGAACCAGAGAGACATGCTGCCGTCCGACAGCACATCCATCTGCAGCGGGTTCGATCCGTCCGTTCCGCCGCCCAAGGTATCCATCTGGATCGGGATCGCCGAGACCGGGAAAATCGTGAAACCAAAAAGGGAAACGATCAGGATCAGTGGAAGCCAGAGGGTTTTTGCCGTGCTTCTTTTCATTCGATCAACTGCCTCCTCATGATGACGGATTCCCCGATCCGGCACGACCATCGTGACTTCACGGGGAATGGAAACATATCAAGACTATTATGTTCGTATGTATCTATATCGTCATCCGTCAGATGTTTCTGTTGTGTTACAGTTTGTATTTTTACCGAATGTTTCTTCGCCGTTCCCCATACAACAAAACCGTCCGCTTGCGCCCGGTGCGCTCGCAAACGGTCCGCTTGCGATTCGGCGCGGCATAGGGTTATATGGAATCACACCTTTTTCGATGCGCGAAAGGAGACCGCGATGGTACAGGGACCGACCGATCCGGTCCGCGGCATCCCGTTTCTGCCCGGCGTTGCAGCCCGGGGCGGCCTGCGCGCCGACGCGCAGGCGGAGTCCGGAGAGCCCGGAGCGTTCACGCTGCCCGCGGACGATGCGTCCCCCGTATCCGACGGGCCGTCGCCCGCTCTGCCGCCCGCGCCGGCGACCGACGGGGGACCGGCGCTGCTGCTCGAGATGTCCGGGGATGTCATCGCGCGGGCCCGTCTTCTGGACGGGACCGCAGCACCGGCAACGACGGGCACACCGGTTGCGGATGCCGGAGGGGACCTCCCGGCCGCGGCCGCTGCGGAAGCCGCACGGCGCGCGTACTCCCAGATCGCCGTGCCGCCCGCTCCGGCAGACCACGGAGGGACGGCCGTGCCGGTCCGGTCGGCTGATCCGCGTCCGGACATCGGGGATACCCAAGCGGCCGCGCTGTTCCGTCCCACCCCGCCCCGACCGGTTCCATCGCCCGCCGGCGCACTGCGGTCCCGGCAGCCCTCGCGGCGTCTGCGGCCGCTGACCGCGGTCCTGCTGGCGCTGGCCGGGATCCTTGTCTTTCTCCTCGTCTTTGTCGCGCTGACGCGCTGATACGCTCCATCCTGATCCGGGAGGACTGCCGATGATCGACCGCAAGGCCTTGATTACACGCCACAACCCGGTGCTCCGGGCCGACCGTCCCGCGGACCCCGCCGCGTTCGCCGCGCTCTCCGCTTCGCCCTTGTCGGTGGGAAACGGGGAATTCGCGTTCACTGCGGACTTCACCGGTCTCCAGACGCTGGTCGCGGAGTACCGGCTCGTCCCACTGTGCACCCTGTCCCAGTGGGGATGGCATTCCTTCCCCGATACGCCGGACGGGGCCGGACTGCGGCTCAAACCCTATGACACCTACGGCCGGGCCGTCGGATACGCCTCGGATCCCGGGGGGCAGCGGGAGTTGTTCGACGCGCTGCGCGAGAATCCGCACCGGCTTCATCTCGGCGCGCTCGGATTCGCTTTCCGGGAGAACGGGCGCGCGGCGTCGCCGGCGGACTACCGGGACGCGGAACAGACGCTCGACCTGTGGGACGGTCTCCTTGGTTCCGTTTTCAAGGTTTTCGGGCGGACCGTGCAGGTCGAGACCTTCGCGGATCCGGCGACCGACGCCGTCGCCGCCCGTATCCGGTTGGATGACGGATGGGAGCTGTCGGACGGCGAAGCCGCGCTGTGCCTCTCCTTTCCCTACGGGAGCCCCGCCAAATCCGCTGCGGACTGGAAAGCGGAGGACCGCCACCGGACCGATCTCCTGTCGGAAGGGGACGGCGAAATACGGATCCGACGTGTGCTGGACGACGACGCCTATGGCGTGGTGGTGCGCTTCGCCGGCTTGTCGCCGCGGCGGACCGGCACACACCGGTTCGAATTCGCGCTGGCCGCGCGCGAGGCGTGGATCACGTGCGCCTTCACCCGGGACGGAGACATCAAGGCCGGAACGGCGAGGGACGGCTATGACGCCGCGCGCGCCCGGAACACCGCCTGGTGGAACGCGTTCTGGTCGCGGGGGGGCGCGCTCCGGCTCCGGGACTCCGCGGATCCCCGTGCGGCCGAGCTGGAGCGGCGCGTAACGCTGTCCCAGTACCTGACCGCGATCCAGTGCGCCGGGAGCATCCCGCCGGCCGAAACCGGATTGACCTGCAACAGCTGGTACGGGAAATTCCATCTGGAGATGCACCCGTGGCACGCCGCGCACTTTCCGGTCTGGGGACGGCCCGATCTGCTGGAGCGCAGCATGGACTGGTACCTCCGGATCCTGCCGGCCGCCCGCTCCATCGCGGCTTCGCAGGGATACGCCGGGGCGCGCTGGCCCAAGATGACCGATCCGTCGGGGCGCAACGCCCCTTCCGCCATCGCGGTCCTGCTCGCCTGGCAGCAGCCGCATCCGATCCTGCTCGCGGAACTGCTCTACCAGGCCTCCCCCACCCGGGAGACGCTCGAGAAGTATGCCCCGCTGGTCGAGGAGACCGCGGTTTTCATCAGCTCGTTCCTGCACCTGGACAGCCGGAGCGGACGGTATGTGGCCGGCCCGCCGCTGATCCCGGTTCAGGAGACCCATCCGCCGGAGGACGTGCTCAATCCGCCGTTCGAACTTGCCTACTTCCGGTGGGCGCTCCAGACGGCGGACGTGTGGCGGAACCGGCTGCGCCGACCCGCCGGCAGCCCGGACTTTCCCGAGATCGCGCGCGGGATCGCGCAGCTTCCGGAGCACGACGGGGCATACATCGCCCACGAGCGCTGCCCGGACACGTTCACGCGCGCGCCGTTCAACCACGATCATCCCGCGATGCTCGGGGCGATGGGATTCGTCCCCGGCGAGCATGCGGAGGTGCGGACCATGCGCCGGACCCTGGAGCGCGTTCTCGCGTCCTGGGATCGGGAGTCCATGTGGGGGTGGGATTTCCCGATGATGGCGATGACCTGCGTCCGGCTGGGGCTTCCGTCACTGGCGGTCGATGTCCTGATGATGGAGACGTCCAAGAACCGGTATCTCCCGAACGGGCACAATCCCCAGTCCTCCCGGGAGGACCTCCCGCTGTACCTGCCGGGCAACGGCGGACTGCTGCTCGCGGTCGCGATGATGACCGCGGGATGCAACCTCGTCTACGGAAAATGTGACTGGCGGCCGGACAGCTGTGTTCTCCCGGGATTCCCGGACGACGGAAGCTGGGCGGTCGAAGCGGAGGGGCTGCGCCCGTACCTGTGAACCGCGGGCCGGCAAAGAGGGCGACGATGATACTGGAAACCCCGCGGTTGCGGCTGCGTCCATTCGCACCGGGCGACCGGGCCGCGCTGCGCCGTCTGGTCCGTGAAAAGGAAGCCGGACCGGAATCGATCTGGGATTATGCCTGGCCTACAGACGATGCCGGGCTGCGCAACGTGGCGGAGTGGATCGAGCGGTCCGATGCCTTCTTTGCGGTCTGCCTGCGGGAAGGGCCGGAGCGGGATCCGATCGGATTTGTCTCCATCACGCCGGAGAACGCCGGGACGGTGTGCAACCTGGGGTACTTCCTGTCCCCGCGCCACCGGGGACGCGGACTTGCTTACGAAGCCTGCGCCGAATTGCTCCGGTACGCGTTCGAGGTTCTCGGCGCGGACCGGGCCGCGGCGGGGACTGCGGCTGTAAACCTCCCGTCGGTCCGGCTGCTCGGCCGGCTCGGATTCACGCCGTCGGGGCCCGACCAGGAGGGATCCCTGCGGCGGTCGCCCGCAGGCGAACCGATCCGCTTTCTGGGGCGGTCCTTCACACTGGAACGTGCGACGTGGGCGGAGACAATCCGTCGAGCGCACTGAACGCCGCCCGCGCGGACGAGACCGCGTGCCGGAAGCATTCCGCCGGCGCCATACCGGGATGCGGGATGATCTCCACGGAGCACAGATCCACCCGGTCGAATCCGGGCTCCTGCGCCGTCCATGAGAGG
>JAGOFF010000116.1 GCA_017997315.1 Clostridia bacterium | reverse complement strand
GTGCGACGCGCTGGCTGGAACTGCCCGGCATCCCGCAGTTCCAGCCGTCGGAGCTGGCCAAGGTCGGTCTGGTTTTCTGTTTCGCGGGCTACACATCCTGGATCCGCAGGCGCAAGGAGCGTCCGCGCAGCCGTGCAGACTCCCCTGCGGGACGGTTTTTCCGTGACGGTTTCATCCAGTTCATCATTCCTGGGATCGCCATCATGGTATGGATCCTTCTGATCGTCACCCAGCCGCACCTCTCCTGCGCGATCATCATGGCTTGCCTGGCGGGCTGCTGCTATTTTGCCGCGGGATTCAGCACGCGCGTCTGGCTGGCCGGCCTCTCCATCCTGCTGGTCGTCGTCCTGCTGGTCGTCATGGTCTTTGCCTTCGTGATCCTGCCCCTTCTGCCGGACGACTATCTGGACCAGTACGACTACTGGGCCCGGCGGATCAACGTGTTCACCGATTCAGACGAGGCGAGCGACGACGACCGCCACCAGAACGACCAGTCCAGAATCGCCATCGGCTCGGGGGGACTCACCGGGGTGGGCCTCGGTCAGGGACGCCAAAAATTCAACTATCTCCCGGAAGAGTTCAACGACTATGTCTTTGCCATCCTGGCCGAAGAACTCGGGCTGGTCGGCTCATTGAGCGTCATCCTGCTGTTCTTGGCACTGCTGCTGATGGGAACCGCGACGGCACTCCGCATGTCCGCGGCGTTCCCCGCAATCCTCGTGTTCGGGTACACCTGTCTGATCGCCATGCAGGCGTTCCTCAACATCGGAGTTGCGGCCGGCGTGCTGCCGCCGACCGGCATATCGTTGCCGCTGTTCAGCTACGGGGGCACATCGAACCTGTTTTTTCTTCTGGGTGCGGGACTGCTGCTCGGAGCTTCCCGAAACGCTCCGGCGCAGCCGCGGGAACAGCGCAGGAGGATGACCGATGCCTAAGGTTTCAAAACCCGTCCTTCTGGTGGCCGGCGGCGGCACGGGCGGACACATCCAGCCCGCCATCGCCATCGCGGATGCCTATGCGGCCGCGAATCCCGATGTGGAGATCCGTTTCTGCGGAACGGCGAAAGGGATGGAAAGCACACTGGTCCCGGCAGCCGGGTACCCGTACCATGCCGTCCGGGCGAGCGGATTCCCCCGTCGGCTGTCCGCCGCACTCTGGCGCGCAGCGGCGGATTTTGTGGCGGGCCGGCGCGAGTGCGCCCGGCTGATCCGGACCTACCGCCCGTTTGCGGTCGTCGGTACCGGCGGATATGTATGCGGCCCCCTGGTGTCCGCCGCAAAGAAAGCCGGTGTACCGGTGCTTCTCCATGAGCAGAACGCTTACCCGGGCAAGGCCAACCGGTATCTGTCCCGCGGCGCGCACACCGTCTGCATCAGTTATGAGGGAACGGAGCGGTATTTCGGAAAGGCGGGAGACACGCTTCTGACCGGCAATCCGGTGAGGGAAGTGTTCTTCCGCACCCGGAGCGAAGACGCGCGGAAATCGCTCGGGCTGGCGGACGGCGACCGGATGGTCCTGGTCCTGGGCGGCAGCCAGGGCGCGGCCTCCATCACCGAGGCGATTCTGGCCTGGAGCCGTGCGGGACTGCCCGACCGCGTCCGCATCGTCCTGATGGTCGGCAGGAAGAACTTCGAGGGGATCCTGCGGGAGGCGGCCGGACTGCACGGGATCGATGTCCGTGACTATATCCAGGACGTGCATGTCTATATGGCTGCCGCGGATCTTCTTGTCTGCAGGGCGGGCGCGCTGACCTGCGCGGAGATCGCGGCGCTGGGGAAGCCGTCCGTGCTTGTCCCGTACCCGTATGCCGCGGGAGACCACCAGACATTCAACGCGCTCGCTTTCGAGCGCGAAGGGGCATCGCTGCATGTGCCGGACGGGGCGTTCACCCCTTCGGCCGCCGGCGGGATACTCGAAAGCCTCCTTGCGGATCCGGATAGACTCCGCTCGATGGGACTTGCGGCGGCAACGCTGGCGAAGCCGGATGCGGCCGCGTCGATAGCGGAACGGCTCGCACGCATCCGGCGGGAGACGGGGCATGGCGGGACATGACGTCCGGCGCCGCCGCCGGCGGACCGGACGGGTCGTTTTACTCCTGACGGCGCTCTGCATCGTCGCGGGGGTCGCGTTGTTCCCCCAGTTCCGCTGCCGAAGCGTCCTCATCGAGGGAGTCCGCGTACTGGATGAGGAGGCTGTGGCCGCCGCTTCCGGCCTGTCGGCCGGACAGCATCTGCTGGCCGGACTGGGGCCCGATCCCGCGCGACTGCTCGCTCTGCGCTACGGCCGTGCGGAAGACGCGGTGCGCGCACTCTCGCCGTATGTGAAATCCGTCCGGGCGCGGCTGGACTTCCCGTATGTCATCCGGATCATCGTGGAGGAGAGGGTGGAAGTCGCCTATCTTGCGATACCGGACGGATGCGTCGTGATCGATGCGCAGGGAATCGCCGTGGAACTCCTGCATGAGGGAGTACCCGTCGGGATTCCGGTCGTGGAAGGGGCCACCGTGACATCCGTCGCTCTGGGCCAACCTCTCCAGGTCGCCGACGATTCCACCATCCATGGTGCGATCGTAATCATGGATGCTATAATCAAATCCGACGGTGAAGACCCCGGATTCTCGCTGTTCGGTGCGGTTTCCGGACTCCGCGCGGTCAGCGGCGACACGGTGTACATGACGGTCGTCCTGCCTGCGACAGGGGAGTCCCTGGTGGTCCGGATCGGCTCGCTGGACAGCATCGCCGAAACGGTGGGATGGCTGCGCAACGCCATAGAAGGCGGGTACTGCGACCATCTCGGCAAAGGGGTGCTGGACCTGTCGGGGGAGCAGAAGGTTTTTCGCCCGGACGGATGACCGGTGCCGCGCCGTGACGCGGCGATAGGGGAGGTGGAGGGTTTGATACCGCTTTTGGGTCTGCTGGCCGGTCTGGTCCTCGGGCTCTTTCTTGATTTCGACATCCCGCGCCAGTATTCGACCTATGTCGCGCTGGGCATTCTCGCTGCGCTCGACTCGATCATCGGCGCCATACGGGCGAACCTGCAGAAAAATTTCAACGTGCTGCTGTTTGCGACCGGACTGCTTGGAAACATGCTGGTCGCGATCGCGCTTGCGGCACTCGGAGACCAGCTGGATATCCAGCTCGACCTGGCCGCGGTCTTCGCGTTCGGCAATCGGATCTTCATCAATGTTTCGCTGATCCGGCGGTTTCTCGTCGAACGCGCGGAGAGTGCGAAAAAAAAGCGCGACGCGGAATCCGTATGAGCATTTTCGGTCTTCTGCCGGGTTCGGCTTTCAAATTGACCACATCTTGTAACCGGATCGCAAGACAACACTAAATATTGTTGTACCGCTGTTACACGTGGTGTAGAATAGTTCCAAGGTTCAGCCGGTGCGACGCTTTTTGCATGCCGTTCGCAGGGAACATGATGTCCGGCGCATGATTGATGGCGCGCGTCACGCGCGTCCGATGCGAAGGGGGATATTTGCGTGATCGACTACCATATGAGTTTTGGTATGGAGAACGAGGGTTTCGCCACGATCAAGGTGATCGGGATCGGCGGCGGCGGATGCAACGCCGTGGACCGCATGATCGAGACTTCGGTCCAGGGGATCGAGTTCATCTCCATAAATACCGACAATCAGGCGCTGCAACGCACGAAATCATCCAATCGGATCCAGATCGGAGAAAAGATCACCCGCGGGCTCGGCGCCGGCGCCAACCCTGAAATCGGGGAGAAAGCCGCAGACGAGTCGCGCGAGGAGATCGCGCAGCTGATCCGCGGTACGGACATGCTCTTCATCACCGCCGGGATGGGCGGCGGGACCGGCACCGGCGGCGCGCCCATCGTGGCCCAGCTGGCCAAGGAACTCGGCATCCTGACCGTGGGCGTCGTGACGCGTCCCTTCCGTTTCGAAGGCGCCCGGCGCATGCAGAACGCCGAGAAGGGCATCCGCGAGATGGAGAAGTTCGTCGACTCCCTGATCGTCGTTCCGAACGACAAGCTCCTGGAGGTGTCGGGGGACGACACGACGCTGGACGAGGCGTTCCTCATGGCGGACCAGGTGTTGAAGTATGGTGTGCAGGGGATTTCCGACCTGGTCGCGATCCCCGGACTCATCAACCTGGACCTGGCGGATGTCCGCAGGATCATGACGAGCGCCGGCGTATGCCACATGGGCATCGGACGCGCCTCCGGAGAAGGACGGGCGTCCGCCGCGATATCGCAGGCGATCAGCAGCCCGCTCCTGGATACCACGATCGACGGAGCGCGCGGCGTCATCATCAACTTCACGGGAGGCCGCGACCTGCGCATCCGCGAGGTCGACGAGGCCGCTTCGATCGTACGTGACGCGGTGTCGCCCGATGCCGATATCATTTTCGGCGCGGTCATCGATCCCGAACTCACCGACGAAGTCGTGATCACCGTCATCGCCAGCCGGTTCGACGCCGACGAGCGCGCGGATCGCGACAACGCCCGCCGTCCATCCTCCGTCTGGAACACGCCCGCGCCCAAAACCGAGCCGGAACCGGTCCGGAAGCCGGTTGCGGCTGCAGCCGCGGATGTACCCGATGTGGATACCATCCCGGGATTCCTGAATCCGGGCGGAGTGACAAGAAGCCCGATTCCGGAAACCGCGTCCCCCCGGGACGGAGGTTTCCACAACATCGGCAGCGGCGCCTTCGCGGTATCCGAACCCCGAACTGCCGCGCATGCGTCCGGCACAGGCGTCCGGCCTGCGCCCGAACCGGCACGGGAGACTGAACGCGAGCCGCAGCGGGACCGCAAATCCGGACGTGGACTGCCTTGGTTTCTGCAGGATCATGGGGAAGACAAGGAGCGGGACGCCCGCTGACTTCCCTCGGAGGGTTCCGTCATGCGATGTCCGTTTTGCAGCCATGACGAAGACCGTGTGATCGATTCCCGCCCGTCCGAGGAGGGAGCCGCGATTCGGCGGCGCCGGGAGTGCATCGCCTGCGGAAACCGGTTCACCACCTATGAAAAAGTCGAGACACTGCCGCTTCTGGTCGTGAAGAAGGACGGAACCCGCCAGGCTTTCGACCGGGCGAAACTGTACTCCGGCATCATGAAAGCATGTGAGAAACGACCGGTGACCACCGAGCAGCTGGACAGCCTGGTGGATTCCATCGAAGCGTCCGCTCAAAACTCCCTCAAGCGGGAGCTCTCGTCCCGGGAGATCGGGGAGATGGTCATGAACGGGCTGAAACGGATCGACGAAGTGGCCTATGTCCGGTTTGCTTCCGTCTACCGGCAGTTTCGCGATGTGAGTTCCTTCATGAAAGAGCTCAACGAGATCATGCTTGGAAAGAACGGTGAGTCGGATGGCAGCCATGCCGGAAAGCCCTGAGTCAGAAGCTCCCTGCGGAATGAAGGATACGCTGGCCGATAAAACGTACAAGGCTCTGGTCGGGCGTTACGGTCCGGCGGCATGCACGCTGGACGGGCACGAAGACCCCTGGCGGCTGATAGTGGGGGCGATTCTCGCGGCCCAGTGCACCGATGCACGGGTCAACCGGACCACACCCGGACTTTTTGCACGGTATCCCTCGATTGAATCGTTCGCGACGGCCGACACGGCGGACATTGAGCCGCTGATACGCTCCTGCGGCCTTTTCCGTACCAAGGCGCGCGCCATCCGCGGGAGCGCGGCGGTTCTGGTCGAACGGTTCGGCGGCCGGGTTCCGGACCGTATGGAGGAACTGCTGACATTGCCCGGTATCGGCCGCAAGATCGCCAACCTGGTTCTTGGAGACGGATTCGGCATTCCGGGCGTCGTGGTGGACACTCATTGCGCACGGATCGCACGGAGGATCGGACTCACCGATTCGGAAGATCCCGCCCGGATCGAGCGGGACCTGCGCGAACGGTTCCCGCCGGAGCGGTGGATCGCCATCGGCCACTTGATGGTCGCGCACGGCAGGGACCTGTGCCCGGCCTTGCGGCCGAGATGCCGCGAATGCCCGTTGCAGGGATTCTGCCGACACGCGGCCGGTGCGGACGAATGATCCCTGCGGATCCCCGCCAAGTGTTTGAAGAACCCGTCGCCGCGCTTCACGGCGTCGGACCGCGCAGGGCCCAGCTGCTGCAGAAGCTGGAGATCCGTACGGTTTACGATCTGCTGGTCTTTTTCCCGAGAACGTATGAAGACTGGACCTCGCCGCGTATGGTGTCCGAACTGCGGCATGGGGAGGACGAGTCCTTCTCCGCAGTGGTCGCACGCAAGCCCGCGATCATGAGGAAGGGTCGTTTCTCAATGCTGCGGACGGTTCTCCGGGACGAGTCCGGGGCGATCGCCGCGGTCTGGTTCAACCAACCGTATCTGGAACCCCGTCTGATCAAGGGGGAGAGGTTCCTCTTCCGCGGCCGTGTCGCCCGGACCGCGACAAAATTCGAAATCGTGAATCCGGCGTTCGAACCGTGGTCCGAGGATCGGACGGCGGATGTGCTGCCGGTGTACCGACTGACCAAAGGGCTGACCCAGGGCGTGCTCCGGAACGCCGTCGCACTGGCCCTGGACAAAGCCGAACCGCTGCTGCCCGAACCGCTGCCCGCCTGGGTGCGAAGGGAGCACCAGCTGTGTGACGTGGCGTATGCCTACCGGATGATCCACCAGCCGGTCAGCACGGAGTCGTTCGACATCGCGCGGAGACGGCTGGCGTTCGAGGAGATGTTTCTCGTGCAGGCCGGACTGCGCATGATCAAGGGCCGGCTGCAGGGATTGGCTCGCGGAGTGCCGATGCCGTCGGACGCGCGTACGACGGAGCAGCTGGAGGACATGCTGCGGACACTGCCGTTCGAACTGACGGGAGCGCAGCGGCGTTCAGTGTCGGAGATCCTGGCGGATATGGGCCGCGCCTTCCCCATGAACCGCATGCTCCAGGGCGATGTGGGATCCGGAAAGACGGTGGTTGCGGCCGCCGCGCTGTATCATGCGGTCCTGCACGGATGCCAGGGGGCCTTGATGGCGCCGACCTCCATTCTGGCGGAGCAGCACTGGCATACGCTGCAGGGCTTTCTCTCCGGGATAGGCGGTCTGCCCGGACTCCGCATCGAACTGCTGACCGGATCGACCCGCGCGCCGGAGCGCAGACGGATTCTGGCAGGACTTGCGGACGGAACCATCCATATCCTGGG
>JAGOFF010000115.1 GCA_017997315.1 Clostridia bacterium | reverse complement strand
GGATATGCTCGGCGCGCCGCTCCGCAGCGCACCGGCGACGATTTCGGACGAGTCCATCGGCCGTGCGGAGGCCAGACGTGCCTCGTCCGTCCGGGCTTCGCGCTGGAGATCCGCCATGGACAGCGAAAAGTTCTGGCAGTACGGGCAGCGGAGGTTGCATCCGTAAAAACCGACGGAAAACGTCCATGTACCGGGCATGAAGTGGCGGAGCGGCTTCTTCTCCACCGGATCCAGCGCAACCGCCGCGACACGTCCGTATTGCACCGGGCGGATCAGGCCGCCCTCGTTCCTGCGGACCCGGCACAGCCCGGACCAGCCGTCACGCAGCCGGCAGCCGTGGGGACACAGCAGGCATGTCGCCTCATGGCCCGGCAGTCCGTCACCGGATTGGAATTCCGCGATTCGGCCCTGGGAACGGCCCGTACCATCCATGGGAACCTCCTGGAAAAAGGAAGCACCCGGACCGGACGGAACCGGAAGCGCGCCTCTGGATCCCGGATGGAAGGACCGGCTACGCTTCTTCTTTCGCCCGCTCCAGCGCGGCGATCATGCGGTCGCACAGCCGGTCGAACGCCGGGTCGGGCGTCCGGCATTCCGGGTGCGACAGAATATGGTCGAGACAGCGCCGGACCCCCTGGTCAAACCGGACAGGGCAGGTGAATCCGGGTACAAGACGCTTGATCTTGGAGTTGTCGAACACCACACTGACCGCCTTGTCGCCGGTCAGCGAACCGGTAGCGGCCGGATCGAACGCCGCGATGAAATCCGACGCGATGTGGTACAGGTACGGCTGGACGCCGAGTGCGCCGGCAACGATCTCATAGATCCGGTTCCACGTCAGAGACTCGTCCGATGTGATGTGTACGGCTTCCCCGATCGCCCGGGCGTTTCCCATCAGTCCGGTGAAACCGCGCGCGAAGTCCTCGTTCCAGGTCATGGTCCACAGTGAACTGCCGTCGCCGTGGACGACGACCGGCTTGCCCTGCATCATCCGCTCGATCACCTGCCAACTCCCGTGTGTTCCGTTGAAACCCATCGGGATCGCCCGTTTGCCGTAGGTGTGGCTGGGCCGGACGATGGTCACCGGGAACCCGTCGCGGCGATAGGCGTCCATCAGCCGGTTCTCGCTGTCGATCTTGCCCTGCGAGTACGCCCACAGCGGATTGGACAGCGGGGTGCTCTCGCGCACCAGGTAGTCCCCCAGCGGTTTCTGGTAGACGGAAGCCGAGCTGATATAGATATACTGCGCGGTCCGGTCCGTGAAAAGCCGAACCGCCCGTTCCGCATGCGCACCCGTGAAACCGATGAAATCCGCGACCGTGTCGAACATCAGGCCTTCGAGCGCTTCACGCACGCCGTCCTCGTCCGCGATGTCCGCCGTGACCGGGTGGACCCCCTCCGGGAGTTCGGCGTCGCGGCGTCCCCGGTTCAGCACCCACAGTTCCCAACCGGCGGCGGCGGCGTCCGCGACGACCGCGGTACTGATGGTACCCGTTCCGCCGATGATCAAAGCTTTCATGTTTACCCCTCCGGACGGTGTTTTTTATGTCACCCTTTGATTATAAAGGAAAGTGTAGGATAATGGATACGTCATCCGGCAGGGCCTGTTCCGCTCTGCCCACACCACATGGAGGTACGACAGGAATGAAAGGGAAAATGAAAGCCGCCGTTCTGGTTGAGACCGGCAAAGTCCGATACGAGGAACGCGACATACCGACGATCCGCGAGGATCAGGTCCTGGTCAAAATGATGCATTGCGGGATCTGCGGATCCGACGTCCATTATTACCAGCACGGACGCATCGGGGATTTCGTCGTCCGCGAGCCGATGGTTCTCGGGCATGAAGGCGCGGGACGGATCGTCGAGGTCGGCGCGGCGGTACACGGCCTGGTACCGGGCGACATCGTCACGATGGAACCCGGCATCCCCTGCGGCCATTGCCGTTTCTGCAAGACAGGCAACTACAATCTGTGCCCCGATGTCATTTTCTTCGCCACACCGCCGGTCGACGGCATTTTCCAGGAGTATGTCGCGCACCCGGCCAGCATGTGCTTCAAGCTTCCCGAAGGGATGGACACGGTGTCCGGGGCCCTTATCGAGCCCCTGTCCGTCGGGTTCTTCGCGGCCGAACAGGGTTGGGCGACGGTCGGCCAGAGCGCGGTCGTGCTCGGGAGCGGATGCATCGGGCTCTGCACCCTGATGGCGCTGAAAGCGCGCGGTGTCAACGAAGTCTATGTGGCCGATGTGTTCGACATCCGTCTGGACAAGGCGATGGAGCTCGGCGCGGCCGGCGTGATCAACGCCTCCCGCGAGGACACGGTGGCACGGATCCTGGAGCTGACCGGCGGCGAGGGTACGGACCTGGTGTTCGAGACTGCGGGCAGCCGCATCACCACGCAGCAGACGCCCAAGCTGGTCAAGCGCGGCGGAACGATCGTCATGGTCGGCATGGCTCCAGACGCGGAACTGGCGTACGACCTCGGCACGGTGGTCGCGAAGCAGGCGACCATCCGTACGGTCTTCCGCTACAGGAACCTGTATCCGACCTGCATCGACGCGACCTGCCGCATTCCGCTTCCGCTCAAGTCGATCGTGACGAAGTACTTCCCGTTCGACCGGATTCCCGAAGCGATCGAGTACAATATCCAGAACAAGAGCGACACCGTCAAGGTCGTCATCGAGTACTGAAGAAGGCCTACTGACCGGACAAGGGGGAGCATGCATGGGCGCCAAGATTCTAGTCGTGGACGACGAACCCAACATCGTGGATATCCTCAAAGCCAACCTGGAACGTGAGGGATACAGTGTCGTGACGGCTGCCGACGGCGCACAGGCGCTGGAGCTCGGCCAGTCGGCCAAGCCGGACCTGATCCTGCTGGACTGCATGCTTCCCAAGATGGACGGTTTCGACGTATGCCGCCGTCTTCGCCAGAGCGTGAGCGTCCCCATCCTCATGCTTACGGCAAAAAGCGAGGAAATCGACAAGGTGCTGGGCCTGGAGCTCGGCGCCGACGACTACATCACCAAACCGTTCAGCGTGCGGGAGGTCCTGGCGCGTGTCAAAGCGCAGCTCCGCCGTGTCCGGCTGTCCGAAACCGAACAGGACGGCGAGAACAAGGTGCTGGTTTTCGGTGATCTGGTCATCGACAACTCGGCGTACGAAATCCGTCGGGGAGACAACATCGTCGATCTGACGCTGCGGGAGTTCGAGCTGGTCCGTTTTCTCGCCCAGAACGCCGGTCAGGTCTTCTCCCGGGAATCCCTCCTGGAGAAAGTCTGGGGATACGAGTACTTCGGGGATGTGCGCACGGTCGACGTGACCGTGCGCAGAACCCGTGAGAAGCTCGAACCGGACCAGGACAACTACCGTTACATTCTGACAAAGCGCGGCGTCGGCTACTATTTCGACAAGGGCGCCGCAGGCACGGACAAAGCCGGCCGCTGATCCGGACCCTCATTCCGACTGAAAGGAAGTGCCTCCTGCTTTGATCCCAGCGTTTTCCGGACCGGCTTCCGCCGTCGACATCCTGCGCGGTCTGGCCTCCGCCCCGGCCGCTTGCGTCGCGGCGGGAGCGGGTGTCCTGCTTCTGCTGATCTGGGCGGGAATCCGGACCGTGCGCCGGCGAACCGGCCGTCGCAATGAACAGATCACGCTGGAAAAGACCACCAGCCTCTTCATCGGCGAACGCCAGCGCGCGAATCTGGTCCTGCAGGACCTCGATGTCGGCGTTCTGCTCTACAACTCTTCCGGCCAGCTTGTCTCCAGAAATCCCGCGGCGCTTACCCTGCTCGGCAACGCGACCCCCCCTTCCACGATCGGGGAGTTTCTGCGCGCTTACGGTCAGGACAACGGAATCCATGCCAGCCTGCTGCTCGGCACAGGCCGGGCGTCGGGTCCGATCACCATCGGCGGACACATTCTGCGCATCCGGGTCAAGGAGACGTGGCAGAACGACAGGAAAGCCGGCACCCTCATCGTGGTCAGCGACATCACGGACCAGGAGATGGAAGAGAAACGGCGCAAGGATTTTGTCGCCAATGTATCCCACGAACTGAAGACCCCGCTGACCACCATCATGACCTATCTGGAGTCGCTGCTGGACTGGGGGCTCGAGGAAAAACCGCCTTCCGCGGTGCGCAAGGACATCCTGCGCATCCAGGAGGATTCGCTTCGGATGAAGAAACTGATCGACGATCTGCTGCTGCTTTCCAGCATCGACAGCAGCGGTTGGCGTCCGCGCATGGAGCAGCTGGACTTCGACCGGCTGGTCAGGCAGACCGTGGACCGCATGCTGCTTCAGGCCCAGGACAAAGAGATCCGGATCGAGTGTTTCACCGTCTCCCGGATCCCGCTGGTCTTTGTTGACAGGAGCGCGATCGAGAGGGTAATATCTAATCTCGTATCCAATGCGATCAAGTATACCGAGCGCGGCGGCGAGGTTAAAATATACACCAGTTCCCTGTCGGAAGTGGCGATCGTCAAGGTCAGCGATACCGGATACGGCATCGATGCCGAGCATATTGACAAGATTTTCAACCGGTTCTACAGGGTCGACATGACCGGTTCCCGCATGTACGGAGGCACCGGGCTTGGGCTGGCCATCGCACGCGAACTCGTGGAAATGCACACCGGCCGGATCTCCGTCACCAGTGATCTGGGGATCGGAACGGAGTTCACCGTCACCATTCCGACCTCGCGCAAGACGTTCCGCGAGACCCTGTCCGCGATCCTTTCCGGCGCGCCGTACACGGATCCGTTCCATCAGGCCGCCGCGGAAGAGCTCGTACGGCAAGCGACCGTCATGGGCATCGATCTGTCGCTGCCCAATGCCCGGGAGCACTACGGTGCGGACATGCTGCGCGAACTGGTCGACCGGACGGTATACTCGGACTCAGCGGAAGAGAACCCGCCGGTTCAGGAGTCTGACCTCGCGACGGAGTCCCGGGCCGGATCGGACCTTCCCGAATCATCCGATGCGGATGCCGCGCCGGATGGAGCCGCCGGGGACGCGGGAGTGCAGCCCGTCCGGGTCCTTGCGGATCTGGATACAGCACAGGACCATCCGGACTGATCCCGTTACGGCGGGTTCTGTCCGGATCGAGAGGAGATTGAGATGACATCCTATCTTGTGAGGGGCGGTACGCCCCTTCATGGCGAGGTCACCGTCAGCGGCTCCAAAAACGCCGCGTTGGGAATCATCGCAGCGGCCCTTGTGGTGGACGTCCCATGCAGGATTGAAAACATCCCCCGCGTAGCGGATGCCGAGATACAGCTGCAGATCTGTGAATCCATCGGAGCGATCGTCACCCGGGAGTGCCCCGGAACCGTCACGATCGATCCACGCCCGATCCGCACTCCGCATATCGAGACGGATATCGTCCGAAACATCCGGGCTTCGTACTATCATCTGGGCGTCATGCTCGGCCGATACGGTGAAAGCAGCATCCGGATGCCGGGCGGCTGCGACCTCGGAGCGCGCCCGATCGATCAGCACATCAAGGGATTCGAAGCGCTGGGCGCCACGGTCACCATCGAACACGGGATCATCCGTCTCGATTCGGAGAAACTGCACGGCGAGCACATCTTCCTGGATATGCCCAGTGTCGGGGCGACCCTCAACATCATGCTGGCCGCGGTCCGGATCGAGGGTACCACCGTCATCGAGAACGCCGGCAAGGAACCGCACATCGTGGATGTCGCCAACTTCCTCAACACCATGGGCGCCAACATCCGCGGCGCCGGCACCGACGTGATCCGCATCACCGGTACGCCGGTACTGCACGGAGACGGGATGTATTCCATCATTCCGGACCAGATCGAGGCCGGAACCTACATGATCGCCGCCGCGCTCACACGCGGGGACGTCACCGTACGCAACATCATCCCCCACCATATGGAACCCCTGTCCATCAAACTCGAGGAGATGGGCGCACACACGGAATCCGGCGACGATTGGATGCGGGTATGGACCGATGAGGGAGCCGTGCTGAACGCCACCCATTTCAAGACGATGCCGTATCCCGGCTTCCCGACGGATCTGCAGCCGCAAACCACCGTTCTCCTGAGCACCGCGACCGGAAACAGCCGCATGCAGGAGAGCGTGTTCGACAACCGTTTCCATTATGTGGAGGACCTGAAGATGATGGGCGCCCGCATCACGGTCGCGGACCGGTTCGCCCTCATCGAGGGGCCTTCGGATCTGACCGGCGCGCACGTCCGCGCGCATGATCTGCGCGCCGGGGTCGCCATGGTGCTCGCGGGCATCGCGGCGCGCGGCGAGACGCGCATCGACGACAGCCAGATCATCGAGCGCGGTTACGAGGATTTCATCCAAAAAATGTGTGCGCTCGGAGCGGACATCCAGCAGGTCGAACTCCCGTGATCCGGGAGTGTCGGCGCTCCCCCGCACCGTTCCGCGCAGGCCCTCGCCAATGATCCGGGCATGTCCCCTTTTCAGCGGCAGCAGCGGCAACTCCGTGTATCTTTCGGATGGCCGCACATCCGTGCTGGTGGACGCCGGACAGTGCTGCCGGACGATCGAGCAGTCACTGGCCGCGATCGATGTCCTTCCGGCTTCCCTGGCCGCCGTCCTGGTCACCCATGAACACATCGACCATGTCCGGGGGGTAGGGGTGCTGATGCGCCGCTACCACCTCCCGGTCTATGCCAATGCCTCCACATGGGCCGCCATGCGGAGGGATCCATCCCTGGGCAGGATCGATCCGGATCTTGTCCACATTCTTCCGGTCGGCGAAACCGCCGTCATCGGGGATCTATGCGTGCAGTCCATATCGACGCCGCACGACGCGGTCGACCCGGTCGGATACCGTGTACAGGGAGGCGGCCGTAAAGTCGCGGTCTTCACGGATCTGGGACACGCGGAACCCGGACTTCTGGAATGGATCTCCGATTCGGATCTTGCCTTCTTTGAATCCAACTACGACCGGGACATGCTGTTCGGAGGACCGTATCCCTGGCCGCTCAAGAAACGGATCGACGGGAAAAACGGACACCTGTCCAACCTCGATTGCGCGACCGCTCTGCAGTCCCTGCTCCGCGGCGGTGTCACCCGGTTCGTCCTGTCGCATCTCAGCAAGGAGAACAATACTCCCGAGCTCGCCCGCGCCGCTGTCGTCGAGGGCTTGTCTGAATGCAGTGCGGTCGACGGCAGCGACTATCTCCTTGAGGTTGCCCCCCGTTTCACACCGGGCCGGGTCTGGGAGTTCTGAGTTCCATGCGCATCCTGCTGCGCGCCGCCGGCAAGATCC
>JAGOFF010000114.1 GCA_017997315.1 Clostridia bacterium | reverse complement strand
TTTTTCGTAAACAATCCCATCGTCGTCACCTCTGGCTCCAGCGCCGTTTTTCAATGATCCGCGTGGTCAGGAACAGGAACACCGCGATCAGGCTGATGAAAAACACAAGCGGAGCGATTTCGAATACGCCCTCCAGGATATTGTCCAGACGGGAGCTCGGATTGATCCACTGGATCCCGACCACGATGGCGCCGCCGAACGTGGTCAGCCAGTCGTCGGGCAGGATGTTCAGGAAGTCGATCCAGTTGAGGAACGACGCGACGCCGTTGCCGATGATGCTGGCGATCGAGTCGATGATGTTGAGGGCGAGGATGATCACAAACGTCACGACCGCCGAGATGATCTGGCTTTCCGTCAATGCGGAGGCGAACACTCCGATCGCGAGGTAGGCCGCACCCAGCAGGACGAAGCCGATATAGGAGCCGAGCACGCTGATCTGGATCAGACCGCCGAAATACACCACGATGAAGATATGGATGACGGTGCCGAAGGTCATGAGCAGGTAGACGGACAGAACGGCCAGGTATTTGCCGACGACGATGTCGGTCAGCGTCGCCGGGGAGGTGAGCAGGAGAACCTCGGTCCCGTTTCGCCGCTCGTCGGAAAAGGTTTTCATTGTGAGGAGCGGGACGATGATGAAAAGCATCGACTGGAGGAAGGCGATCTCGCCCGCCATGTCCGCCGAGGAGTAGGACAGGCTGGATGCCATGTACATGCCGCCGACCGCCATGAAAATGGCGAAGACGACCCAGCCGATCGGGGATTTGAAGTAGGACAGCAATTCCTTTTTCAGGATGGCGCTCATTCTTTTCATGTTATGCGTCTTCCTCCTCGCCGACATCGGTTCCGCTCGTCACCGCCAGGAAGATGTCCTCCAGCGTCGGTTCAAGCGATCTGAGTTCCAGGATCGCCCAGGAATTCCGGGCCATTTCAAAGAACAGCGGTTTTCTGGCGTCCACGCCGGATTCGCAGTCCACGCTGACCACGCAGATCCCGTCCTTCTCGGCGACCAGATCCGCATTCCGGATGCCCGGGATCAGGCGTATGCGCTGGATGACTTCCTTGTGGGGTCCCTCGACGGTGACCTGCACTTTGCTGATCTTGCTCATCCGTGTGGACAAAGTGCCTGGGGTGTCGATCGCGGCGATACGGCCGCGGTTGATGATGACGACCCGCTCGCAGACCGCCTGGACCTCGGGGAGGATATGGGAGCTGAGGATGACGGTGTGCTTCTTGCCGAGTTCCTTGATGAGGGAGCGGATCTCGATGATCTGCTTGGGGTCCAGACCGACCGTCGGTTCGTCCAGGATGAGGACACTCGGGTTCCCGACCATGGCCTGCGCGATCCCGACGCGCTGCCGGTATCCTTTGGACAGGTTCTTGATCAGTCGTCCTGCATGGTCGGTGATCCGGACGGAGCGCATGATGTCCGTCAGCTGTTTGTTGCGGATCGCGGGATCGACTCCCTTGAGCTCGGATACGAAGCGGAGATACTCCGTGACCGTCATGTCGAGGTAAAGGGGCGGGTGCTCCGGCAGGTAGCCGATCGCCTTCTTCGCCTCCTGGGGTTTTTCCAGGATGTCGAACCCGTCGATGGCGACGTGCCCGGACGTGGCGGACAGAAAACCGGTCAGGATGTTCATCGTCGTCGTCTTGCCGGCGCCGTTCGGACCGAGGAAACCCAGGATTTCCCCGTCATGGACCGTAAAGGAAATGTCGTCCACCGCTTTTTTGTCGCCGTAATACTTGACCAGATTACGGATCTCGATCATGTGATATCCTCCTGTGTTCCCGAGGTATCTGCGTGCGGACCCGAAATCCGCCGAGCGCTCCACCGATTATAACGTATGAAAACGAAACGGTAAATTACCCGTCACAATTGTTCGATTTTCACAAGGAATGCCGTCCGGCGGCGCTTTCATCATAGAGAATCGCCCTGAAAACCGGGGTGTCCGTCCCGGCTTCGCGCCCTTCCACCGGATATCTCGCGCCCGTCGGGGTGCCTTCGCGTCGCGCATGGATGCGTACCTTGTCCCCGAACCGCGCCTCGGACAGGTAGTTGATGTCGATGCCCGACAGGACGGGACGCCCGGAGTCGATCCGATGTACCGCGTCAACGCACCAGGCCACATACCGGGTGTTGTTGACGTGCAGGTTCCGGTCGATGTCGCAGGCGTCCGCATACTTCACGATGGCGGGCTCCCCGTCGCACAGTCCCTCGACCGCAGGCAGCACGGGAGCCGTAAATCCAATGGACAGGCGTCCGGGCTCGGTACGCGACAGGTCGTACGGGATCACGCCCGGCCGGCGCGGGCGGCGTGTCCCGGTGTCGACCAGAATCCAGGAGGATGTAGCCCCGCCGATGTCCGTGGAACCGCCTTCCGTTTCCAGCCGGAAGCGGAAATCCCGCAGGAAAAACAGCCGGTCGAGTTCTCGCGGCCAGGTCTCCACCTGCAGGACATCCTGCCATCGGGGAAACACGTCCAGCCGGACCGAGACGCGAAGCAGCACCCAGCAGATGCGGAGCGGATCCAGCACCGGGGTGCCCCACCCGTTCTCTTCGGCGTTGGACACCGCGGACTCCTGCATCAGGGAGAACAACGCACCCATCTGCAGACGATCCGCCCAGTCGGTCTCCGTTCCACGCACGGGGTATCGGTACACGCCTCCCGCTCCCACGCCTCAGTCTTCCTCCCGGTTCCGACGCTCGGTCTGCGCAAGCGCGCCGCGCGATGCAAGAAGAATGACAAACGCGGCAGCAAAGAACACCGTGATGCCCAGGATCCCCGCGGAGGAGCGTCCGGTGGTCTGGGCCATCACACCGTACAGAAACGGTCCCAGCACCGCGGCGTACTTGCCGAAGATGTCGAAGAAACCGAAAAACTCGCTCGAACGGCGGGGGGGCACCAGTTTGCCGAAATACGAACGCGACAGCGCCTGGATCCCGCCCTGCACCGTGCCGACGAGCCCCGCCAGCACCCAGAACAGCGTTCCGGCGCGCTCCACCGCCTCCTGCAGCCCCTCCGCCGGCGCGGTCTCCACCATGCGTCCCATCAGAAATCCGACTCCGCAGATGACGACATACACCAGGATGGCCGCGCGGATGACCCGGATCGAACCCAACCGCGACGCCAGGCGTCCGAACAGGATGGAGCAGGGAACCGCGACGACCTGCGTGACCAGAAGCGCCAGGATCATGTCCTGCGTATCCAGCCCGAGGGTGCTCCCGTATGCGGTCGCCATGTGGATCACTGTATTCACCCCGTCGATGTAGAAGAAATACGCGACCATGAAGAGAACCATTCCCCGGTCCCGCACGATGTCGCGAACCGTCCCCGCGAGGTTCCGCAATGTGTTGCGGACCAGCTCGGTCCGCGGTGTCTCGACATGGTGGACCTGACGCACACGCGTCAGCATCGGGATACTGAACACTCCCCACCAGACGACTGTGAGCACCACGCTCAGCTTGACCGCCACTGGATTGTCCATCCCCATGAAGAGCAGGATGCCGATCGACAGGACGAACGGGATCGTGCTGCCGCCGATGTATCCCATCGCGTATCCCCAGGCGGACACGCGGTCCATCCGTCCGCGTGTCGTCACATCGGTCAGAAAAGCGTCATAGAAGAGACACGAGCCGGTGAAGCCGATGTAAGCGCACACATAGCCCGCGAGCATCCACCGCCAGTCGTCCGTCAGTGCCATCGTCAGCGTGAAGAGCAGGCCGACCGCGAGGAATCCCGCGAACAGCTTTTTCTTCATCCCGCGATAATCGCCGACAGCACCGAGGAAAGGCGCCGAGAGAGCGACGACGGCGGTCGCCAGCGACGTTCCGTAGCCCCAGTACACGTCGCCCGGCACGCCCGCAGCGCCGGCGACCGCGGAGAAATAGATCGGAAAGATCGCAGCCATGATGTTGGTCGCAAAGACGGAATTCGCCCAGTCATAGGTGATCCAGCTTTTTTCCAGCGCGGTGAAGCGCTCTTCCCGATTCCGCATCCATCAATCCTCCGGTGTCTCAGGCCGATCCGTGCAGTGCCGGGTTGTATTTGATCCTGGATGGGTTGTACCGCTTGAGGTTCGTCAGGATCCGCTCGTCGGGATCAAAAACCACCATGACCCGGGAAGACTTGTTGTTGGCGATGAAGAACCAGCTGCCGGAAAACCCGGGGACGGCCGAACAGTCCATGATCTTGATCTTGCCGGCGCGTTTTTCCAACGGGAGCCGGGCGGCCGCCTCCCGGAACTCGTCGCCGTCCAGCCGGCCCATGATCTCGAAGTCTTTGGCGCGTCCGGAGAACAGTCGTTTGCGTTTCCGCCGGTGCACGATCCGGTCGATGTCGATCTCCCCGTTGGTCACGATGTACTCGAATTCGACGTCCATGGAGGTGATCAGCCACCACGCTCCGTACACGCAACCCGCCACCATGATCGGCAGCAGAAAAGACAGGACCGCAACGGCCAGCATGAGCCAGCCCAGCGTCGTCATCAGGAGGAACGCCGTAATGATGACGATCGTCACTTTCAGATAATGGATGCCGTCCTTCTTTCTGCGTACGATTTTCTCCATGAAGATGTCTTCCATCATTTCGCTCCTTTCATCGGGCAGCGCCGTCACAGGACCGTCTGCAGGGTGTAGTTCTGGGTTCCCAGTCCGAGTTTCTCGAGTTCCCGGATCTGAACGTAGGGGTCCTTGCCGTGCAGGAGCTGGAACAGGTGGCCGTCCCCCTGAAGCGGCTTGCCCCCCGGGACGCCGGCCGGTATCAGGTTGTCGAGGCGGATCGAGTCCAGCGAGGCCCGCTCGATCGCGACGATGTCGTCCGACGCCATGATCCCGATGTCCGGGACCAGATTGGGGGTGGTCATGCCCCAGCAGTCGCAGACCGCCGTGATCTGGATCAGGAAGTTGATGAAGAAAGTGCAGCCGGGCTCGAAAGTATCCAGAACCGCCTTGGTGCAGAGGGCCATGCCGGTTTGGAAGTCTTCGAAACGCTCCCCTTCCAAGGTCAGCGCACCGGTCGGGCAGACTTTGACGCAATGCTGGCAGACGGTGCAGTGGTGGAAGTTCATCCGGTACTCCCCGTCCTCGAACGAGTTTGCCCCATGGTTGCAGGAGGCCACGCACAGTTCGCAGTGCGTGCACAGGCTCCCGTCCCAAACGATGCCGCCCTCGAGGGAATGGATCTCCCCGCGGGTGCGGTCGGTGACCGCACCCATCGCCAGATTCTTGCAGGCGCCGCCGTACCCGCAGCTTCCGTGGCCTTTGACGTGCGACAGGTCGATCAGGATATCCGCGTCGTGGATCAGACCGGCGATGTCCACATGCCGGAAACCCTTGAAGTCGACCGGCTTTGTATAGTAATACTTTTCCAGGTAACCGCATCCGTCGAGGACGGGACACCCGAGGACATCCTCCCCGTACCCGCGGCTTGCGGGGTGACGGTCTGAAATGTAGTGATCCGTGATGAAGCAGTCGCCGCCGGCGGTCTTGATGTACTCCACCAGCTTCCGGACGAACACCGGCGGGATCGTACTGTACCCGATGCTGCTTCCAACGTGCATCTTGATGGCGACGGACTTTCCCTTGACCCGGGAAGCAAGCCCGCTGGTTTCCAGAATCCGCACGAACCGAGCCGGGAGAGTCTGGTCGGCTTCATATGCGTCAAAGGAATTCGGTGAAAACAATACGGTTGCCGGCATGGTTCGTATCCTTTCGGGCGGTCCGCACCGGTCGGGGCCGGCGGTCCGCAATGAGTTGAATGACTATAGATTATACATTATATGTCAGGCGGCATGCGGTCGGGCCGAGGATCGCCGCGTCAGCTTCGGGGCAATCCGGATCGGGCGAACCATCGGTCGCCGGACATCCGGGTGCCGAATACCGCCGTCCTGGCCAGCCAGTCCAGATAGGTGCTGACCCAAAGTCCCAGTATCCCGGTATGGAACACGCGGATGAAGAGAAACGCTCCGCCCACCCGGAAAACCCACATGCTCGCGACAGCGACCACCATCGTAAAGCGGACGTCCCCCGCCGCACGGAGCCCCGACGCCGAGATGAATGACATCGGCCACAGCAGCGTCATCGGAACCATCAACGAAAGCAAGATGGAACGGACGGTGCCGAACACGGTGGAGTCCGAGGTATACGCGCCGATGGCGGGTTTCATGACCACAAGGAGAAGGAGGGAAAGCACGACATAGCTTGCGCTGCTGACGGCGACCATGGTCATCAGGATCGCCCGGCTTTTCCGCTTGTCCCCCTCCCCGATCGTCTGTCCCACCAGCGTGGTGGCGGCGGTGTTGGCGGCACTGCCCGGCAGGTTGAACAGCCCGAGGATCGACCATGCGATCGAGTTCGCCGCGAGCACCGACGTCCCCAATCCGACGATCACCGTCTGGGTGATGAGTTTTCCCACCTGGAAAACCGCGGATTCTGCGCTTGCCGGCACGCCGATGAAGAAGATCTCGCGCAGCACCCGGGAGTTCGGACGCCAGTTCCGCCAGCCGGAGAGCCGGATCGCCCGGGGGCTGTCCGAACGCCGGCCCGCCGCAAGCGGAACCGTGACCGCCGCCACTCCCACCAGCCGGGAGATCAGGATGCCCAGCGCGGTGCCGCGCACCCCCAGGCTTTCCCAATGGATCCTGAAGAGGCCGAGATCGACGTCCAGCCCTTTGATGAACACATAGCTGAGCACGATGTTCGCGACACTCATGATCAGCGACACCTTCATGGTCGTACGGGTGTCCCCCACCCCGCGGAGCACGCCGTTCACCACCGTGATGTAGGCCCAGGCGGGGATGGACAGGATGACGATGCCGTAGAAGGTGACCGCTGCCGAGAGCACTTCGGGTTCCGCTCCGCCGTATAGAAACCGGATCAGAGGTCCACGCGTGAACCAGGCCGCCAAGGCGACGGCCGCGCCTATCGCGGTGATGGCCAGGATGGACTGTCCGGCGGCCGCGTCGATGCCCTCGCGGTCCTCCCTGCCGTATGCGCGCGCCACCGCCACGGTCCCACCCACGGCCAGTGAGGAGATCATGGTCAGCAGCGTTGCAGTGATGGCGTCCGCCAGACCGATGGCGGACACCACGGTGTTTCCGAGGGAGGCTGCCAGGGCGGTGTTGACGACGCCCGTGAGCACCATGCTCAACTGTTCGAAAAAGACAGGAATGGTGATCTTCGCGATCAGCCGGCCGTTTGCGCGCAGGGTCGGCAGAACCGTTTCGCGGATCATGCAGCAGCCACGCGCGTAAACCGCACGGCGCAAGCG
>JAGOFF010000113.1 GCA_017997315.1 Clostridia bacterium | reverse complement strand
GACCCATTGCGGTCAACGCCTCGCTGCTGGTGGGATACCGGATGGCCGGACTGCCCGGTGCCGCGACGACCATCTTCGGCACCGTACTGCCCCCGTTGATCCTGTTGTCGTTGATCGCGGTGTTCTATACGCAGTTCCGGGACAGCCGCTGGATCGACGCTGCACTCCGCGGAATCCGCGCGGCTGTCGCCGCGGTCATGGTCGACGCGGTCGTGGGGATCATCCGGAGTTCATTCAAGGCGGAAAAGCTGTTCCCCGCGCTCCTGATGGGCGCAGCGTTTCTCCTTTCCCTTTTCACGGACGCACCGGTGGCGTTGATCCTTCTGGCCAGCGGACTCGTCGGCTGGCTGGCGACGAGAATACGCGACCGGCGCACACCGGCGGTTCCGTCCGACCCCCGCGAAGGAGGTCCGGAGAAATGATCCTGCTTGAACTTTTCTGGCGTTTTTTCCAGATCGGGCTGTTCAGTTTCGGGGGAGGCTATGCGGTCCTTCCGCTGATCCGGCAGCATCTGGTCGATATCACCGGCTGGATCACTTTGCAGGAATTCACCGATGTCGTTGCGATTTCCCAGATGACCCCCGGTCCGATCGCACTGAACGCGGCTACATTCGTGGGGGTCCGGATCGAAGGGGTTGTCGGCGGAATCGTCGCGACGGCCGGATGCATCACTCCATCCTGCATCATCGTCCTTCTCCTCGCCCGCTATTTCTTCAAGTACCGGGACCTGCACTTCATGCAGAGCGTGCTGCGCGGACTCCGTCCGGCCGTTGCGGCCATGATCACGGCCGCGGCCGTGTCGATCGTTTCCTCCGCGCTGCTGGTCTCCGCCCCCTCTTCGCTTCTGGAGGGGATCCGGCACATGAAGGTCGATCCGGCGGCGGTCGGCATCTTCGCGGTGGTCCTGTTCCTGCTCCTACGTTACCGGGACAAGGCGAAACTGCTGCCTCTGATGATCGGGGCCGGTGCAGCCGGCATGGTATTGTACGGTTTGGTGCTGTAAGGCATCAGACGCGCCGTCATCGCCATCCGGTCATTTCCAGTCTTTCCAGATATCCGGGCAATATCCAACCGTAGCCTCCCTGCCGTTCCGGACGATCGGCGTCCGGAACAGACGGGGATTCGCCAGGAGTTTCTCCTCGGCGGAGGTCCGGTCGGCGAGATGGCGGATCAGGATGGCGGTGTCGTCGACAGACGCCGGATCCATCAGCTTCTCCATGCCGCCGACCGCCTGCGCGATGTTCCTGTATTCTCCGGCGCTCATCCCGAACCGAGGGAGGTCGATGGACTGGAAACGGATTTTCCGTTCCTTGAAATACCGTTCGGCCTTCCGGGTATCAAAGCATTTCGACCTGCCGTAGATCTGGATGTTCATGCCGTGTCACTCCCAGGCCGGGGTTTCGATCCCCGCCGCATCGACTCGGCACGGAAGCCACGCGAGCGAAAGCAGACGCACCTGGATGTCCTGTTTCTGCGGACGGAGCGTGATGGTCTCCAGGGGCTGGTTCTGCGGATCAAGACGTTCCGCCAGCGCATCCGTTTCGGCGCGGAACTCCTCCTCCAGTTCCTCCAGTTGTCCGTTCAGCGCTTCTACGGTCTCCTTCGAGCGTTCGACATCCCCGCTTTCCTTCAGCGCGCGTCCGGCTCCGCGGATGGTGGTGGTCGCCTTCCCGACCGAGGAGGCCGAGATTTTCTTCTTGCCGAGGAAAGAACTGAGCAGCGTCGCGCCGAATGAGATCGCGGTCTGCATCTTCTGTTGTTTCGCCTGGTCCTTCTCCCTCTCCACCGCCTGTTCGGCTTTCCGGATCCTTTCCTCGAGCGCGGCGACGCGGGGGGCGTATTTTTTCCGAAGCGCTTCCGCTTCGCTGTCCTTGCGCTCGCGGAACCGCATCTGGATCCGGATCCGGAAATCGCCCTCCGATTCGCCGGGCAGGGACGTCTCCTTGATCAGCGGGGACCGGAAAAGATCGAGGGTCTGCGTCCGGAAGACCCAGTCCTCGAAATCCCCGGACCAGGCGGTATAGCTTTTGGACTGCGCGGCGGCGGCGGGAACCGCGGTATGCGGAACTCCTTCCCGGCCGGTGGCGGCCAGATCGTCCGCATCCATCTCCAGAACCTGTCCGGACTCCCAGTCGGCCGGCAGTACTCCGTCCGACAGGAGCGTAACCGCAAGGAGATCCTTGTCCGCCCGGATTCCGGCGCTGGTGTTGCGGAATCCCACGCGCGCCAGGCCGGCCAGAGCCGGCCGGTAGATCAGGCCGGAGGCGACACTTCCCCGGACCGGCAGATAGACCGACCGGATGTCTGGCGGTACGGTCGGCGCCTGGACCGACGCCGGCGCGGGTGCCGCCGGTACGGGCACATCCGGCTGCGCGGGCACCTGAGCCGGCACAGCCGGCGTTTCGGCGGCTCCGGAGTCCGCGAACGCCTCGGGACGGATCTCCTTCAGTTTCGCAAAGTCGGTCCGGGTCAGCGGGCCGCGCAGATAGGACATGCACCAGCGGGTTTCGAACACCGTCGGCTCGTCGTCATGCACGTTGTGCATCAGGAAGACGCGGTTGCCAAGCCCTGCGAGGATCCGTTCGGTCCGCGCCCGGTCGAATCCCGCACCCTGCGCCGTGGTGGCTCCCTCCAGACCTTCCAGGACCCGTGCCTTGTCGCGTTCGGTCTGCAGACGCCCGATGAACCAGGTCCCGGTGTTCGACAGTCCCTTGTAGTCCAGATCCACAGGATTCTGGGTGGTGAGCATGATTCCGAGCCCGTAGGCCCTCGCCTGGCGGAGCAGCGTCAGCATCGGCGGTTTGGAGGGAGGATTCGCGACCGGCGGGAAGTATCCGTGGATCTCGTCCATGTACAGAATCGCGCGCAGGCTCCCGGTTCCGGTCTGTGTGCGCATCCACGATACCGTCTGTCCCAGAAGCAGAGAGACGAAGAACATCCTTTCCGCGTCCGCCAGGTGCGCGATGGACAGAATGGTGATGCGGGGGCGTCCGTCCCGGGTATGCAGGAATCGTGCGATGTCCAGCGGCTCCCCTTCCATCCAGGACGCGAACGTCGGGGATGCCAGCAGGTTGTTCAGCCGGAGCGCCAGGTCAAACCGCTCCCTGGACGGATAGAACGACTCGAGATCCATCACGCCCACCTGCTGGAACGGCGGCTGCTGGACCAGGCGGATGATGGCGCCCAGATCCGGTTGTGAACCCTCACTCCAGAGATGGAGCAGGATGGTGGTCAGCAGGATGTGGGGCCGGCTCCGGACCGGATCGGTTTCCTCACCGATCAGTCCGAGCAGACTGGCCGCCGTCCCGGATGCCTGTTCCCTGAGCTGCTCCGGATCGTCCCGGACCGCGGCGGGCGGACAGGAGAACGACCGGAGGATCGATACCGGGCGTCCGGCCGAGCTCCCGGGGGTATAGATCGAAATGTCCGTCCGCTCAAGCATCCTTCGGATGCGCCCGCCGTCCTGGCCCCAGGCTGCGAGCCCTTCTTTCCAGCGGTCGGCCTGCTGCTGCGCGTAGGTATCGGGATCCGTATCCTTCCTGCGCGCCTCATCCTCGTCCACCCACGGGCGGAAATCCTCGGGGCGTAGGTCGGGAAACGAGAGAAGCAGGTTCGCCATATCCCCCTTGGGATCGATCACGATGGCGGGAATGCCGTCCATGGCGGCTTCCTCGAGCAGCGCGACACACAGTCCGGTCTTCCCCGATCCGGTCATGCCGACGCAGACGCCGTGGGTCGTCAGGTCCTTGGCGTCGTACAAGAGGCTTCCGGAACCCGGTTTTCCGGCATCGAAATCGTAGGGTCTGCCCAGGTAGAACGCGCCCAGTTTCTCATAGTCTTCCATCCGCAAGACCTCCTGTCCCCGCATCCGCGCGGAACGGGTTTATCTACGCCCGAAAATCCGCCAGCATCCGTTTCGCGCTGGCCGTCACCATACCGTGGTCCGAACTCATGACGATGAACCGGACGCCTCTCTCCGCCAGCCTGCGCGCCGCGGCGCCGTCCGCGGCGACCGTACCGGCAACGCGGCCGGCGCGCACGGTTCTGACGATGATGTCGTCCATGGCGTCCCGGACCAGCGGATGGTCGACCTGCCCGATCACGCCGAATGCCTGTGACAGGTCGCTCGGACCCATGAAAACGATGTCGAGTCCATCCACATCCAGGATGGAGTCGAGGTTGGCATAGGCTTCTCTGGTCTCGCAATATCCCACGAACAGCAGGTTCTCCGACGTTCTCCGCAGGTACTCCCCGACGGGCATCCCCCCGTAGCCGGCCGCCCGCTGGGTGTTGGCAAATCCGCGTTTCCCTTTGGGGGCGTAGTACATGGCGTCCACCGCTTTGCGCGCATCCTCCGCGGTCCTCAGGTTGGGGACCTGAACCCCGTATGCGCCGGTGTCGAGCGCCTGGAGGATCTGGGAGGTGTCGTCGTCCCGGACCCGGACGATCGCCGGAACCCCGTGGATTTCCGTCACGCGGATCAGATTGACAAGCGTTTCTTTGGACATGGCGGTGTGTTCGTTGTCCAGGATGACAAAATCCATACCGGCCTGGCAGACCAGTTCGGTAATGGCGGGATCGACCGATTTGATGAATGTGCCGATCACGGTCCGGCCTTCGGCCAGCTTGTCTTTGACAGGGTTCGATTGTCCGAGCATGGACTCCTCCAGCGGGCATAGACTGACAGGACGGGGCGCCCGTTTCCGCCCACGCAACCAGTATAACCCAGACGGGAGCCCGGCTGTCGTCAGGCGGCAAGCACCCGGATGAAGACATCGCGGTTCCGGGGGCCGTCAAACTCACAGAAATACACGCCCTGCCACGTCCCGAGGACCAGCCTTCCGTCCGCGACCAGCAGCGTGACGCTGTTTCCGATCACGCTGGCCTTCACGTGCGCGGCTGAATTTCCCTCCGCGTGCCGGAACTGGGGACGGTCCGGGTAGGTCTGTTCCAGTGCGTACAACATGTCGCGGACCACGTCCGGATCCGCGTTCTCATTTACCGTGACGCCGGCGGTGGTATGCGGACAATACACGATGCACACGCCGTCGGAGATGCCGCTCCGCGCCAGCGCGTCCCGTGCCAGATCCGTGATCGGGCGGAACTCGGACTTGGAGGTTTTCAGTCTGTACGTGTGGATCATTCTTCCTCCTTCATGATGTCGATGAATACCCGGGAGATTTCCGGGTCAAACTGTTTGCCGGAGCAGTTGTCGATCTCCTCAAGTGCTTCCTGGGCACTTTGGACGGGCTTGTAGGCACGTGAGTGCGTGATGACGTCATAAGTGTCGATTATGGCGAGGACGCGGGACAGTTTCGGGATCTCCTCGCCTTTCAGCCCCGCAGGATATCCGCCGCCGTCCCAGCGTTCGTGGTGGTGGAGGATGTACTCCGCGATGTTCTTGAGTTCCGGCGTGGATTGCGCCAGCTCGTATCCCTTTTCGGAGTGCTTCTTCATCAGCTCCCACTCCTCGGCGTCCAGCTTGCCGGGCTTGAGGAGGATGCTGTCCGGAATGCCGATCTTGCCCATGTCGTGCAGTTTGGAGAGAAGGCTGAGCTCCTCCATCTCATAATCGTTCAGTCCGATCGCCTGCCCGATCCGGACCGAGATGTCGGCCATCCGGTTCGCATGCTCTTCGGTTTCACAGCTTTTCTCATATAGCATTTTCTCGATGGAGAGCAGAATCGAATTGCGCGTGCTTTTCCCTTCGGTCAGCTTATGCCGGTACATACGGTCTTCGGCCAGTTTGAGCAGTGCGACCAGGTCGCTGGGCCCGTCGGTGCCGGTCGCGTATCCGATGGCCAGGCTGGGCCGGATCGGGTCGTTCGGGGATTCATCGCACATCTGCAGGATGCGGTCACGGATCGGCCCGGCATGCGGTTCGTCGGTTCGCGGAAGGATGATCGCGAACTCGTCGCCGCCCCAGCGCGCCACGATATCTTCATGGCGGGTCGCCTTCCGGAGGATTCCGGCGATGTTCTGCAGCAGTTTGTCCCCCTCCAGGTGTCCGAAGATGTCGTTGGCGATCTTGAGCCCGTTGCAGTCCCCGAGCAGAATCGTGATCGGGTACTGGCGCGGGGTGTTGAGCCGGATCATCTCCTCCTCGAAGTACGCGCGGTTGAAAAGCCCGGTCAGCCGGTCGTGAAAACTGATGTACCGGATTTTGTCGCTTTCCTCTTTCTCACGGGTGATGTCGCGGAATACGATGACTTCACCGAAGACGCCCCCCGACGCGTTTTCAATCGGGTTCCGGGTGACCGACACATAACAGACCGTGTCGGTGCGGGAACGCAGCTTCCATCCGGACATCGCCGGCGGCTCGACATGGGCGTACTCGTCTCCCGAGAGCCCGTCGGTCTCCGGATCCGCATCCGCATAAGGCTGGAACACCCGTTCGAGCGGCTGCCCGTCCGCCTCCGCCGCGGACCATCCCGTCAGGATTTCCGCGGTTTTGTTCATCATGATCACGCGGGTGTCGTTGTCCGTGGCGATTACCGCGTCTCCGATCGAATGCAGCGTGGTCGACAGCCGCCGTTCGTTGAGCAGGATCCGCAGTTCGTTCTCCTTGCGGATCAAAGCGTTGATGATGATTTCCCCGATCAGCCGGATCAGTTCCAGATCCGATTCGAACCAGCTGTTCGCGAACCGGTGCTGGCAGAACTGGAAGAAGCCCATCTTCTCGGACTCCACCACGACCGGGATGGCGATGGTTTCGGTTTCGTCCGCCCGGGCGTCCGCCGTGCGTTCCGAGCGGGACACCTGGTATCGCGCGGGATGCCGGATCCGCCCGGAACGGTAGATCTCGACCGAGGCTTCCTCGACTCCCTCGACTTCGCAGATCCGCAGCAGGACCTGGCGGATCTCCTCGTCAAGCTTGTCCAGGCTGAGGGAGATGAAGCTCTTTGAGATGTCCGAGATGAGCTTCTCCATCGCCAGCCGATGGCGCAGCGTCTCTCCGACCAGCGTCGCTTCCGTGGCATCCTCCGCCAGCACGGCGGCACCGAATACGCGGCCCGAACGGCCGACGGCCGGAAAGGCGTCCAGATGGAGGATCCTGCGTGTGCCGTCGACCGGCATCAGTTCGATGTCCGCGGACGTGCAATCCCCTTTTTCCATATCCAGGAGCCAATCGCGAAATACGCGCGGCGACTTCTTGCTGACATACCGCTGCAGCCCTTCCCGTTCCAGATCCTCCGGCGGCGCTCCGGCTATCTCTGCAAACAATCTGCCGGAGTACAGCATCGAACCGTCCGGCGCGATGCAGCACACGCTC
>JAGOFF010000112.1 GCA_017997315.1 Clostridia bacterium | reverse complement strand
GAATAAGGCATCCCCGCCTCAAATGCCTTTGGCGTTTGAGGCATCGTCCTTTGTTACCGACCCCTCCGGGCCGTAGCGCGCTTTGTCGTACAGCGCGGCGAGCGCGTCCATGTCGCGGCCCACGCCGCGCGCGACCTTGTCCGCGATGATCCCGGCGGTGTCGCTGTTCCGGATGGTGGTCCGCCCGGACTTGACCGCCCCCTCCACCGTCCGCACAAAGATCCGGCGAATCCGTTCAGCGGGGGAGGCGCCCCACCCTCCGCGCGGGCGTTTCGGCCGGGCGGCCGTACCCGCGATGCGGGTGTGGTCCTCCCGGGAGCGCGACAGCCGGATCCGGACGTCCCCGTCGACGGACCGGTCCGCGTAGAAGCGCCGGTACAGCCGGTACAGCAGGTAGAGCAGCCCCGCGATGATCGCGGCTCCGACGATGTAAAGCAACAGCGTCAGCACCGTCTCGATGATCGCGGTCAGGATGCGCATGAATGCGTTGGGCTCGACAATCGGGAACCCGTCTCCCGAACCTTCGGTGGGCTGCGTCACGGGGGCGGTGGTCGTCGGGGTCGGCTGTCCGTGGTCGAACGAGAGCAGCCCGCCAAAGAACCGGACCACCGCCAGCAGCCCGCGGAGCAGGCCGCCGAAGGCCGCCGCGCCGTACGGCGCGAACAGCGCGACCGCGCCCAGCGACACCAGGAAGCCCGCGAGCATGCGGTTTCCGAGGTTGCTGATCCGGTCGACCGGCTGCTTGCCGCTTTCCGCGTACCGGAACATCGCGGACGCGAAGTTTTCCATCTGCATGTGGATCACGAAGAACACGAGGTGGAACACCGCGAGGAAGTGGAGCGCGACGCGGAGCGGGGAGTCCGCGGGCGCGTTGAGATAAAGGAAAAAGAAGAGCATCTCGCTGGCGATCAGGTACCCGATCGTGATCGCGGCGGGCTTGGTGAAGCGCTCGTACGCGGTCAGCACCAGCGCGTAGCCCGCAAACATCGCAAACAGCACCCGCTGCACGGCGGGGAGGAACGGGAACCGGTCCAGCCACTCCGCGGGAGGACGGGACGGGAGCGCACGCCCGACCAGGTACACCAGCAGGAAGTACGCGACGCAGGGGAGCAGGAATTTCCACAACCGGTGCCGGATCCCCCGCAGCGGGATCGTCAGGAAAAACAGGGGAACCAGAAGCAGCGCGCGGAGCATGGCGGGGGTACCGCCCGAGAGCCAGTACTGCCCGAACAGGATTACACCCAGCCCGAGATCGGCGAACAGCAGGTTGCGGAGGAGCTCCATCACGACGGATCGCGGCCGGGTCATGCGTTCACCACCTCCCTCGTGATCACCAGCCCGGATTCCGCCAGATCGGCGTCGAGCGGGACGGGCTGGCCCACTGGGTGCGGGAGGATCCACAGACATCGCATGCCGTGGTCACGCAGCGCGCGGAACCGGTCGAGGATATCGTCGTTGAACGCGGCGGAGACCAGCAGGAACAGCGGACCGTCGTCCGCCTCGAGCAGACATTCGTCCAGGAGGTCCGCGAAAGGACGCGGTTTGAGGTGCAGGTCCAGCCGCGCGAGGCTCTCGTTGACCGCGATCATGTGGTCGTCCGACGAACCTGCGGGGACGCGCGGGTTTTCACGGGTCACGATGTCGCGGCCGTTGGCGCGCATCCCGACCGCAAGCCCCTCCGCGGTGAGCCGGTCCGCGAGGGTCGCGGCGACCCGGATGGCGTCCTCGATCAGGCGCTCCTCGCTCCACAGCGACGGGTACTCCACGTTGACCAGCAGCTCGACCGCCTGGGTCGAGGTGTGGCCGCGTACGTTGACCATGAGACCGCCGGTACGCGCGGTGGCTTTCCAGTTGATGCTTTTGAGCGGGTCGTCGAGGTGGTACTCCCGGATGCCGATGAACTCGAACGGGTCCTCGACCAGGTGGCGGCGGGTGAGGAGCTCCCCGTTGACGCGCTCGATCGGGATGTCGAGCTCCCGCTCGGGGACCGGCCGGGGAAAAACGTACAGACTCGCCGCGCTGGCGACCTGGGTCGCGAGCTTGTTGGAGGCGAGCAGGTCGGAGCTGATGAGGTCGATGCTCTTGAACGTGAAAAAGCCCCGGCGGCGGCAGAATACATGGTGCCGGCGGCGGATCTGCTGGAATGCCCCGATGGAGAACAGTTCCTCGCGGTAGCTCCAGTCCGAGACCGAGGTGAACGGATCGTCCGGAAACACCAGATCGCGCGAGACGTGGAACTTGAGTCCCAGCCAGGGGAGGGGGAGAAGCTTTCGTGAGGAGACGAGCTCGTCCATATCGACGTGGTCGCCCTCATTGACGCGGTGCGCCGAAAACGTCAGCTCCGCGGAAAGCCCGCGGTCCCAATAACGGCTGTACAGCATGCGCTGCAGGCTGAACAGCGCGCCTGCGATGACCAGAATGACGAGGATGACCATCTACGGTTACCGCTCGGTTTTTTCCCAGGCCTCGACCGGCGCCGGGACCTGGGCGAGGATGGCCTCGAGGAGGGCCGGGACGGACGCGGATTTGCGGCGGGAGGCGCCCGCGAGAAGGATGCGGTGGGCATACACCGGTACGGTGAGGGTCCGGACGTCGTCGGGGGTGGCGAAATCCCGTCCCCGGATCGCCGCGAGCACCTGGACTGCGCGCAGCATCGCGAGGCATCCGCGGGGCGAGACCCCCAGCGCGACCGCCTCGTGCGTGCGGGTCTGCTCCGCGACCGCGAGGAGATAGTCCATGACCGCTTCGTGGACGTACACCCCCCGGCAGGCCGCGCTCGCCTCGATCACGGCGTCCCCGGTGCACACCGGCGCGAGCTCGCTCAGCGGATCCTCCCGGATGAACCGGCGCAGGATGTCGCGGCCCTGCTCCCGGTCCGGATAACCCATGGACACCTGCATCAGGAACCGGTCCATCTGGGCTTCGGGCAGCGGGAAGGTGCCCTGCGTCTCGATCGGGTTCTGGGTGGCGATGACGAAAAACGGCGCGCCCGGGATGCGGGTCTCACCGTCGATGGTGACCTGCTTTTCCTCCATGCATTCCAGCAGGCTGGACTGGGTGCGCGGAGTGGCGCGGTTGATCTCGTCCGCGAGCAGGATGTTGGTGAAGACCGGGCCGGCCCGGAACGTGAACCGGCCTTCCTGCTGGTTGAAAAAGTGGATCCCGGTGAGGTCGGACGGGAGCAGGTCGGGGGTGAACTGCACCCGCCGGAACTGCGCGTCGACCGAACGGGCGAGCGCTTTCGCGAGCTTGGTCTTGCCGGTGCCGGGCACGTCTTCGAGCAGCACATGTCCCCCTGCGAACAGCGCGGTGACGACGAGGTCGATGACCCCTTCCTTGCCGACGATGACCTTGGCGACGTTTTCACGGACGGCCCCGGCCAGCTCGGATACCTGACGGATTTCCATGGTTCCCACCCTCCTGGTAGTTTTCGATCTTTACTGATTATAGTACTGTACGACCCGAACGGAAACCGTCCGCGGCGGTCCGGTGGAAACGGCGCGGTTGGGATCCGGTGGCGTCCCGGCCGGCGGAGTGTCATAATACGGGTATTCGTGAAGAGTGGCCGGGGCGCACAAGGTCCGCGCACGGCCGGAAAGGGCATCCCCATGGCCGACCGCAAGCCCCTGACCGAGGCGGAGCACTCCGCCCGCGCCGAAGCGCAGTACCAGCGCATGACCGCCCGACCGATCCCTCGGACCGTCGCGGGGCTGGCATTCCCGACGATCATCAGCATGCTGGTGACGTCGATGTACAACATGGTCGACACCTACTTCGTCGGCAAGATCGGGACCAGCGCGACCGGGGCGGTCGGCATCGTGTTCCCGATGATGATCATCCTGCAGGCGGTCGGCATGACGATCGGGATGGGTGCCGGCAGCACGATCTCCCGGCTGCTCGGGCGCAAGGACCCGGAGCGCGCGGCCCGGTTCCTGTCCACCGCGTTTTTCCAGGCATTGATCGTCGGGGGTGTCCTGACCGCGGTCGGGCTGCTGTTTCCCAATCCGATCCTGCGGCTGCTGGGCGCGACCGAGTCGATCCTCCCGTACGCGCGCGACTACGCGCGGTACATCTTTATCGGGGCGCCGCTGTTCGCGGGCTCGTTCGTGCTCAACAACGCGCTGCGGGCCGAGGGCAACGCGGTGCTGTCGCTCGTCGGGATCAGCATCGGCGCGGTCATCAACATCGCGCTGGACCCGCTGTTCATTTTCACCTTGGGACTCGGGACCGGCGGCGCGGCCATCGCGACGGTGCTCAGCCAGGCGATCGGGTTCTGCATCCTGGGTTCGCATTACGTGACGGGGCGCGCGGTGCTCCGGCTCAAACCCGCGTTCGCGACGTTCCGGCAGGGGATCGTGCGCGAAATCCTGCGGATCGGCTCCCCCTCGCTTGGCCGGCAGGCCATGGCGAGCGTCGGGATGGTGGTGCTCAACACCGCCGCGGGCGGCTACAGCGATGCGGCCATCGCCGCGATGACCATCACCAACCGGGTATCGATGCTGGTCTACTCCACGATCATCGGGTTCGGCCAGGGCTTCCAGCCGGTGGTCGGGTACAACTTCGGCGCGGGCCGGCTGGACCGCGTGAAAAAGGCCTACTGGTTCAGCGTCGGCTCCGGCACCGCCTACATGGCCTTGGCGGCGGTCGCGATCGCGCTCGCCGCCCCGGCGATCGTCGCGGGATTCCGCGCGGACGACCCGGAGGTCATCCGGCTGGGCACCGCGGCTCTGCGCTTCAACGCCTCGGTCTGGGTGCTGCAGGCGATCGTGATCATCACCAACATGCTGTACCAGGCGACCGGCCACGCCGGTCCCGCGCTGGTGATGTCCATGGCCCGCCAGGGGATCTTTTTCATCCCGGCGGTCCTGATCCTCGAGGCGGTTGCCGGATTGAACGGGCTGTTGATGGCCCAGGCGGTGGCGGATCTGTTCGCGTTCGCGCTCGCGCTGGTGTTCATGGTCCGGTACCTGCGGCGGGGGCTCGCGCTCCGGCGGGACCACGCGGTCGGGCAGGATGCGCCGTCGCTGCAGCGGGCGGAGTCCCTGGCCGAGGCCCCGGTCGAGGAGTAAGGGGCAGGGGACCGGGATGCAGGAACGCCTTCAGCGGATGCTGGACCGGATCCGGGATACCCATCGGGAGATCCTCGGCGACAACCTGACGGGGATCTATGTGCACGGTTCCATCGCGTTCGGCTGCTTCCGGTGGGAATCCGGCGACATCGACTATCTGGCCGTCGTCCGGGAACCGGTACCGCTGCGCGAACGGATCGAGCTGGTGGAGACGCTGCTGCGGCTCGACCGTGACGCGCCGCCCAAGGGAATCGAGATGAGCGTGGTGCTGGAGCGGCACTGCCGGGACTTTGTCCATCCGACCCCGTTCGATTTTCACTTTTCCAATATGCACAAGGAAGCCGCGCGCCGGGATCCGGCGGCGTTCTGCGGATGGATGCACGGCGAGGATGAGGATCTCGCGGCGCACTTTTCGGTCGTGCGCGAGGCGGGGATCCCGCTGTGCGGACCGGAGGCCCGGGACGTCTTCGCCCCGGTGCCCCGGGAGGCCTTCCTGGACAGCGTCCGGAGCGACATCCGGGGCGCGTGCGGCATGACGGAAGACCCGCCGGTCTACCGGGTGCTCACCCTCTGCCGGGTCCTCGCGTATCTCCGCGAGGGGCGGTTCCTGTCCAAGGAACAGGGCGGGGAGTGGGGGATCCGGAATCTCCCCGTGGAATACGCACGGATGATCCGAAAGCTCACGGACAAGTACCGCGATCGCGGCTTTGGTCCGCATGCTACAGGGGGGACGGACATGCCGGACGGATCCTCACTCTTCGTCATCTCGAATGCATCCATCCCGCCGATCCTTCGGAGGGAGGATACTTCGGATGCGATCAAAACTGGTATCCGACGGACTGGCAACGGACAGCCGGATGCGCCCCCACCACCATTTCGACGATCCTGGCTTATCTCCAGGCGAGCGGACGCATCGTCCTCCCGACGCCGATCCTCCGGCGCGCGGACTGCCTTCCGCTGATGGAGACGGTCTGGGACCACGTCACGCCGTCCGAGGACGGTGTCAGCCGGATTGAGCCGTTCTGCGAGGGGATCGGACGTTTTGCGCAGGCCAACGGCATTGCGCTTTCCTGCCGGTCGCTTGCGGTCCCGCCCGCAGGACTGCCCCGCCCGACCTCCGCGGTGGCTGCGGATTTCATCCGGGAAGCCTTGGCGGGAGACAGCCCGGTCGCGTTTCTAAATCTGGACAGCGGTCAGGAGGGCAACCTGGAAGACTGGCACTGGGTTACAGTCGTCGGGATGGAAGAGTCCGCCGAGGAACCCCGGATCCGGCTGTGTGTCTATGACGGGGACCGGGAGGAGACCGTGGATTACGGGTTGTGGCACCGGACCACCGCCGAGGGCGGGGCGCTGGTCTATCTGCTGCCCGGTGGGTGAAGGTATCCGTGGACCGTCGATGGAGCCTTCCTTCCCGGCACGCATCCTCATATTGACAACGGTCTATATCCAGTGTATTTTCATATAGAAATCCATCGATATCCGATCGGCGCCCTTGCACGTGCCGCCGACGAAAGGAACCGCCATGCTGTCCTCCGCGGATGCCGCCCTGTTGTTCAAAGCACTCTCCGACGAGACCCGGCTCCGGATCGTCGGGCTGGTCGCCGGCGGCGAGAAGTGCGCCTGTGACCTGCTCGAGGCGTTCGCGCTGACGCAGCCGACCATCTCGTACCACATGAAGATCCTGACCGAGTGCGGACTGGTCCGCGCGCGCAGGGAAGGGGCGTGGATGCGCTACACCCTGGATCCCGCGGTGGCGGATGCGCTGCGCGTGTATCTGGAGGATGCGACGCGGGAAGGCGCGGAGGCTCAGGACGCGGGTACGGGCTGCGACCGCTGCGGCGGGACCGCGGCGGGTGAGGACGCATGACCGCGGTCCGGGAGGTCTTTGGCTGGCTCAACGACCAGCTGCTCCGGATGGAGTGGCTGTCCGGGCTGTTACGCCGTCTGGTCGAGGACGTGTTCGGGCTCCCCGTCGGGGAGCGGCTCGGCGGCAGCATCCACTTTTTCCTGTATGACGTGGTCAAGATCTTCCTCCTGCTGTCCGCGCTGATCTTTACCATCTCCTATATCCAGAGCTTCTTCCCGCCCGAGCGGACCCGGGCGATCCTCGGGCGGTTCAACGGCATCGGGGCCAACCTGCACGGCGCGCTACTCGGCACGGTCACCCCGTTCTCGTCCTGTTCCTCCATCCCGCTTTTCATCGGGTT
>JAGOFF010000111.1 GCA_017997315.1 Clostridia bacterium | reverse complement strand
GGTGCTGGGCGACGGACTCTACGGACAGAACAGCTACAACCGGCATTTTACAGACACCGCGGGGGGAAAAGTCCGGCGACAGCAATTGTTTGCCACTTCCCTCCATTTCGGGATGCTGGAAAAAAACCACCGGCTGGCCTACTTGTCCAACCGGCGGTTTGAAGCGCCTCCGCGCTATTCGGTCTGTATCGAAGCGCTGTGACGCGCCTGTCGGGCGCACCCGGTCAACGCTCGGACAGCGCCGCGCGGACGGTCGACACGATCCGATCCACCGCTTCGTCCGCAGTAAGTTCGACCATCTCGCCTGTGCTCCGCGTCTTGAACTCGACGATCCCTTCCGCGGCTTTCCGTCCCACGTTGACGCGCAGCGGGATGCCCAGGAGATCCGCATCCTTGAACTTGACGCCCGGTCGCTCGTCCCGGTCGTCCAGGAGCACTTCCACACCTGCATCGGCGAGGCGGTCGTAGATCGAGCGGGCCAGTCCCATCTGCACCGGGTCGGACGCGTTCACCGGAACGGCCACCGCATGGTACGGTGCGACCGCGATCGGCCACCGGATCCCGTTTTCATCGGAATTCTGCTCGATGACCGCGGCCATCGTACGGTTCAGACCGATTCCGTAGCATCCCATCACGATCGGGTTGGCCCGGCCGGACTCGTCCAGGTATGTGCAGTCGAGTTTTTCCGTATAGTGCGTCCCGAGCTTGAAGATGTGTCCGACCTCGATCCCCCGGCACATGGCGACCGGCGCGCCGCAGTGCGGGCATGGATCGCCCGGGACGACGGTCCGCACGTCCGCGATACGCGCTTCCCGGACATCCCGTTTGAAGTCGACGTGCACAAGATGCCGGTCGGCCTGGTTGGCGCCGGTGATGAAGTCCCGCATGGCCGCGACTTCGTGGTCCACGATCAGCGGAACCGGGCGGCGCATCCCGATGGGTCCGGCAAATCCGACCGGCGCGCCCGTGACATCCGTCACGGTTTCCGCGTCGGCCAGCGCGAGTTCAATGCATCCGAGCAGGTTGGCGAGCTTGGTCTCGTTGACCTCCCGGTCCCCGCGGACCATGACCGCAACCGTTTTCCCGTCCGCGGTATACAGCAGAGTCTTGCCGAACCGGGCAGGGGTGGTGTTGAAAAACGCGGTCAGCTCCTCGATGGTGCGGACCGCCGGGGTCGCCACCGCCTCGGTCGGCGGGACGGAAAGACCGGCGTCGTCATCGGACGCGGGCGCGGCGCATACCGCCTTTTCGTCGTTGGCGGCATATCCGCAGGCGCTGCAGTACGCGATGCCCGCCTCGCCGACATCGGACTTGACCATGAACTCCTGGGATCCGGAACCGCCCATGGCGCCGGAATCCGCCTCGACCACGATATAGTCGAGCCCGCAGCGGTCGAAGATGCGCCGGTAGGCGCGGTCCATCGCCGCATAGGATACATCGAGGCCGGCATCGTCGCGATCGAAGCTGTAGGCGTCTTTCATGACGAATTCGCGCGAGCGCATGACCCCGAAACGGGGGCGCTTCTCGTCACGGTACTTGTGCTGGATCTGATAGAGCGTCACAGGCAGTCCGCGGTATGAGGAAACGATGCTTTTCACGGTTTCCGTGAACGCTTCCTCATGGGTCGGACCCAGGCAGAACGGCCGGTTGTTGCGGTCCGAAAGCCGGAACATCTCCGGGCCGAACTTGTCCCATCGGCCGGACGCCATGTAGAGTTCCGACGGCAGGATCGCCGGCATGATGAGTTCCTGCGCGCCGGCACGGTCCATCTCTTCGCGGACGATGGCCTCGACCTTGCGGAAGATCCGATAACCGAGCGGCAGATACGCATAGACCCCGGAGGCCATCTGGCGCATCAGGCCGGCCCGCAGCATCAGCTGGTGGCTCGGAATCTCGGCGTCGGACGGGACTTCCCGCTGCGTCTTGAAAAACAAGTTGGATACGAGCATGTCGTCAACTCCTCGTCGTTCGTGCGGCCGGCACGCCGGCATGTCAGTCCTGGCAGAGCCGGGCGGTCTCGTTGGCGATGGCGAGTTCCTCGTTGGTCGGGATGACCAGCACGCGCACCCGGGAGGACGGCAACGATACATCCGTCTCGGTCCGGGCTGTTGCGTTCTTGACCGGGTCGATCTCGACGCCCATGAAACCGAGGCCTTCGCAGGCGCCGAGGCGGACATCGTCGTTGTTCTCCCCCACGCCGGCGGTGAAGACGATGGCGTCCACCCCGCCCATGGCGGCGGCATAGCTTCCGATGATCTTGCGGCACTGGTACTTGAAAATGTCGAGGGCGAGCGTCGCGCGCGCGTTTCCGGCGTCGGACGCCGCATACAGGTCGCGGAAGTCGCTTGAGATCCCCGAAACCCCGAGCATGCCGGACTTTTTGTTGAGGATGTCGTCGACCTGCTGGGCGGTCAGTTTTTCACGATCCATCAGAAGCATGGCGATAGCGGGATCGACATCGCCGCTGCGGGTTCCCATGCAGATGCCCGCCAGCGGGGTCATCCCCATCGATGTATCGACCGAACGCCCGTTCCGGACCGCCGTGATGGAGGACCCGTTCCCCAGATGGCAGGTCACGATGCGCAGGTCCTCGAGCTTGCGGCCGAGCATGGCTGCGGCCCGCTGCGCGACATACTGGTGCGAGGTTCCGTGGAATCCGTAGCGGCGGATGCCGAGCTTTTTGTACAGTTCATACGGAATGGCGTATGTATAGGCTTCCGGCGGCATGGACTGGTGGAAGGCGGTGTCGAACACCGCAACCTGCGGGACGCCCGGCATGGCTTCCTCGCAGGCTTCGATTCCGGTCATGTTGGGCGGATTGTGGAGGGGGGCCAGCACAAAGCAGCTGCGGATCGCTTCCTTGACCGCGGGGGTGACCCGTGCGGATGCCGCGAACTTCTCGCCGCCGTGGACGACGCGGTGCCCGACCGCCTCGATCTCCTCCATGCTTGCGATCACGCCGGTGTCGGGTGCGGTCAGTACGCGCAGAACCTGCTGGATGGCGATTTTGTGATTGGGCATATCGACCGGGATCTTGACGGTCCCGTCGCTGTTCCGGGTGTGTTTGATCAGGGATGCGTCGAGGCCGATGCGTTCCGCAACGCCGCGGGCGAGGACTTCGCCGCTTTCAGTATCCAGCAACTGGTACTTGAGGGACGAGCTGCCCGCATTGATGACAAGGATCTTCATGATTCGCTCCTTCGTTGATCGACTGACGAATGGCAGGTTTTATTGAGCAGAGGCGGCGCCTCAGTCCATGGCCTGCACGGCGGTGATTGCGACCACGCCGACGATGTCGTCGGCGACGCATCCGCGGGACAGGTCGTTGACCGGCTTGGCGATGCCCTGCGTGATCGGGCCGTACGCCTCGGCTTTGGCCAGGCGCTGCACGATCTTGTAGCCGATGTTGCCGGCGTTGAGGTCCGGGAAGACCAGCACGTTCGCGGTGCCGGCGACCGGGCTGCCTGGCGCTTTGGAGCTGCCGACGCCCGCGTCGACCGCAGCGTCGAGCTGCAGTTCGCCGTCCAGCCGGAGCTGCGGGGCCTTTTCCTTTGCCAGCCGGGTCGCCTCGATCACCTTCTCGGTCAGCTCGCTCTTGGCACTGCCTTTGGTGGAGTAGGACAGCATCGCGACACTCGGCTCCGCCCCGGTCAGCTGACGGAAGGTCCGGGCGGAGGAAATCGCGATCTCGGACAGCTCGTCCGCGTTCGGATTCTCGACCAGGCCGCTGTCCGCGAACAGGAAGGTGCCGTCCAGCCCGTAGCGGCAATCCGGCACGACCATCATGAAGAACGCCGAGACCAGCTTGGTGCCCGGCGCGGTGCGGAGAATCTGGAGTGCGGGACGGAGGGTGTTTGCGGTGCTGTTGACCGCACCGGCCACCATGCCGTCGGCCTCGCCGGCCTTGACCATCATCACGCCGTAGAACAGGGGATCCGTCATGGTCTGAGCGGCCTTCTCCGGGGTCATTCCCTTGGCTTTGCGCATCTCATAGTACGCGGCGGAGTATTCGTCGAGTTTTCCGTCGGTCAGGGGATCCACGATGCGTGCTCCCGATATGTCGAGTCCCTGTGCGGCGGCGAGGATCTCATCCCGCTTGCCGATGAGGACGACACCTGCGATCTTTTCCTTCAGGACGCGGGCGGCGGCTTCCAGCACGCGCCGGTCCAGCGACTCAGGCAGGACGATGGTCTTGTGTCCGACCCGCGCCCTGGCGATGATGGTATCGATAAATCCCATGGTATTTCCCTCTTTCCTGTTTTTTCAACCCTATGATTATATACACACCCATCCGGTGTGGCAAGCGGATTCAAGGGTATGGAACGCCTGCGCCGGAGGTACGCGGGATCACCCGCGCGCCGGATCAGCCCATGCCGAGCAGGGCCCAGGCGTTGTCGTATGCGCGGACTTCGATACGGCCGTCCGCAGTCTCGCGGAACACCGTCCCGTATGCCGCACTGGACCGGAGATCCGCGATGTGCCAGGCCAGACGTTCCGTAGCCAATCGGTAGAGTTCACTGTCATCCAGAATGCGGGCGATCCGGGCAACAACCGCGTATGCGGCAGGATTCTCAGCGGTGTCATGAGGTTCGCCCGTCACGATGTCATAGGAACTCCGCAGCGCCCCGTCGTTGTACAGCGCCGCCCGGATCCATGCGATGCTTTCCGCGCGTTGCTCTCCCGCCTCGCACAGATGGAGGATGACCAGCAGCGAATCCAGGGTGTCGACCACCGGTTCGTCGCCCGCATAGGGAACGGGCAGGCCGGTATCCGGATCCGCGCCCGCCAGGTACAGGGGCAGCGCATCCCCGATATAGGCCGTCCGGATCGCCTCGAGCGCCGCAGTCCGCGCGGACTCCCACTCTGCATCCGCCTTCGACATCAGCTGCATGGTGTATACGTCCAGTCCCGCCAGCGCGCAGTACGGCCGCAAAGGCCGTTCCGAAGCGGCGGTCGTGGTGGGAACCGGCGTCGCGGTTCCTCCGGGACCCGGAGTCGGCGTGGTCAGCGTGACCGGGGTCGGGGTCGGACCCGGCAGCGCGACGTTGGAGTCCGAAGGCACTCCGAGGCGTCCGCCACCGTCCAGCAGGGAACCGGAAATGCGGACCGCGATGTCGGACCACGACCGGACCCCCCAGGCGGTATAGGCTTCCGCCAATGCGCGCACCGCGTCCAGCGCGATGAGGTTCCGCACGGGCAGGCCGTCCGCTTCGAGCAGCCGTCCCTCCATGTCCATCCGTTCGCGGGCAAGGAAATCGATCAGATCCGAGGCTTCCCCCCGGTCGTCCGACTCGACGGCATGCCGCAGACGCAGAACCTGGTCCGCGGTGGATGTGAAGGGCGACGTTTCCGCCGGCGGAACGCCGCCTTTCCCCGCGATCCTGTGCCAGGAGGCCCATTCGCCGCCCTGCGCAAGCAGGCGGTCCGCCCCGTCCGACAACGCCGCGACCGTCACGCGTGAAACCGCGAATCCTTCCCGGGCACGGCCGGGCCACGTGTGCGCATACTCGACCGTACCGGGACGCAATCCCGGAAACAGCCACCAGACAACCGCGCCGGCCGCGATGAGCACGATCGCCGCCGCGGCCCCCAGAACCAGTCTTTTTCCGGTCTTCACCTGCATGGATCCATCATACCAGAAGCCCTGCGGCCGCATGCTATAATGGCCGCATGGAAGCCGTCGCCGTCATCGCAGAGTTCAACCCGTTCCACAACGGGCACGCCCGCCTCTTCACCCGGATCCGTGAGCGGACCGGGGAGGAGACGGCCATTGCCGCCGTGATGAGCGGATGTTTCACCCAGCGCGGCGAACCCGCCCTGCTCGATAAATGGACCCGCACACAGGCTGCGTTGGCCTGCGGAGCGGACCTCGTCATCGAACTCCCTTTCGCGTATGCCGCGGCTGGTGCGGGCCGGTTCGCCGCAGGCGGCGTCGCGCTTGCGGATGCTACCGGGGTGTGCCGCACGCTCGCCTTCGGCAGTGAAACCGGCGATCTGGGCGTACTCGACGCGACCGCGCGACTGCTGGTCCGGGAACCGCCGGAGTTCCGCGACCGTCTGCGGGCCCGGCTGGATCTGGGGGAACCGTTCGCGGGTGCCCGCATCGCCGCGCTTGAAGAGTATCTGGCCGCTGCCGCGCCCGCTCCCGAAGACGGTTGCGATGCCGCCCCGGACGCGTCCTGTCTGCGGACATCGAACAACATCCTTGCGGTCGAATACCTGGCTGCGCTGCGCCGGACGGGCTCCCCGATGGTCCCGATGGCCGTGCTGCGCGAAGGGGCGGATGACCGGGATCACGACATCGGGGCTGCGATCGCAAGCGCGACCGCCATCCGCGCCGCAGTCCGCACCTGCCGTCAGGACCCCGCCGGCGCGTTCCAGGCGGTCCGTCCGCAGATGCCCGCGCAATCCGTTGCGCTTCTGGTGTCCGCCATGCTCGCCGGCGAAGCTCCGGTCCTTCCGGAGGATCTGGCGGGAACGGCGATCACGATGCTGCGCTCCCTGCCGCCCGCGGTTCTCGCGTCGTTCGCCGGCATGGAGGAAGGACTTTCCGCGAGGCTGGCCGCCGCCGCGGCCCGTCCGGCGTCCGACGATCCGGCACGTTCCCCCGCCCTCCTCGACGATCTCCTGGAAGCCGCCGCGACCCGGCGTTTCGCCTCCACCCGGATCCGGCGCGCGGTTGCCGCGATGCTGGCCGGACTGACCCGGGAAGACCTCGCGCTGTTCGACCGGGACGGCGGGGGCCCGCGCTACCTTCGCGTGCTCGGTTTCACCCGCAGGGGGCGGCGACTGCTCCGGATCATGCGCGGCCGCGCCCGTCTTCCGATCATGATGAACGCCTCCGACTTTCTGGAATACGGAAACGATGCCGCACTGACTCGCATGGCGGCGCTCGACAGGGTTTCCACCGATCTGTGGATGCTCGCGCGCGGATTTCCGTGCGGCCGGGATTTTGACACCCCTCCGATCATGGTTTAAACTATCTTCCGATTATGCGAAGGACCGCCCGAAGGGCGGATGGAGAGGGAACGAACCATGGACAAACCGGTGTTCGACATCCTGAAGGAACGGGGATACCTGGCGCAGGTCACGGACGAGGACGCGGTGCGCAGCCTGCTCGCCAAGCCCGGCGTCACGTTCTACATCGGCTTCGACCCGACCGCGGACAGTCTGCATGTCGGGCATTTTCTCCAAATGATGGTGATGGCGCATATGCAGCGCGCCGGGCACCGTCCCATCGTTCTTCTCGGCGGCGGTACCGCTATTGTCGGCGATCCCTCTGGTCTCACCG
>JAGOFF010000110.1 GCA_017997315.1 Clostridia bacterium | reverse complement strand
CGCGCATCACCGCCATCGAGCCGAGACGGAACCGGATCGTGCGCAAGATGCCGATCTCCGGGGGCCGCAAACTGCATGACGGGCTGATCACCGGCGGGACCACGCAGGAACAGGTGCTGGCGGCGAACGTCGATGTCGCCTTCATCCTGGCCGGGCTGGACGGAAACCATTCCATCCCGAGGCTGGAGCGGTATCTGCTGATGATCCGCCACTCCGGCGTGCCGCCGGTGGTCCTGCTGACAAAAAAGGACCGCTGCCCGGATCCCGAACCGTATCTCGCGGAAACCCGGGCGATCGCTCCGGGCATCCCGGTCCACGCGATCAGCGCGGTGACCGGAGAGGGGATGGAGACCGTGCGCGGATATCTGGGAGCCGGCCGGGTCTGCGTGTTCCTCGGCTCCTCGGGCGTCGGCAAGTCGACACTGCTCAACACGCTGTTCGGACGCGAAGTCCAGACGGTGCGGAGCGTGAGCGGCAAAACGGGCAAAGGACGGCACACCACCACCAACCGGCAGTTGTTCCGGCTGCCCGACGGAGCGGCCGTGATCGACACCCCGGGGATCCGGGAACTGCAGCTCTGGGTCGAGGAAGAAGACCTGGACGAAGTGTTCTCCGATGTCGCCGAGGCAGCCGCGCGGTGCCGGTTCACCAACTGCTCGCACCGGACCGAACCCGGTTGCGCGGTGCGCGAAGCCGTGCGGCTGGGTACGTTGTCGGAGTCCCGGCTCGACCGGTACCGGATGGAGCGCAAGGAAGTGGAAAACCTGCGGGAACGCCAGGCCGCGTACATCCGGAAGGCCAACCGCAAAGAGAGGCCGGATGCGGCGGGAGGAGAGAACCATGGATGATCCGAAGCGGATTCGCAATTTGTTCGGGCACATGGACCACCACCTATCGATCGAGGGCGTTCTGACCGGTGCGGTGGCCGGGCGCGTGCACGCGTCCCCCCGCGCCGCGATGGTCGTGAACGTACAGGGGCTGCTGCTGGGAGGGGATCCGGAGGATCTCGGATTTTTCCGGGAGATGAACCGGACGGTCCGCACGGAGATCCTGCCGGAACGGATGCAGACCGGCAGACTGGACTACGTCGTATTCCGCCCGGTCGGAGACGGACGGGACGAAGCGTGGGAGCGGGCGCTGGATGTGCTGCTGGAGGGGCTCGACGCGATGCCGGACACCCGGCTGACGTTTCACCGCACCCTGGCGGACGCCGAGACCGCTCTCCCGGCCGGGATCGAGGCCGTGACGCCGGAGATGCTCTCGGACCAGGCTCTGGCCGCCGATGAGGGCGTGGAGGGCGTCATCGAAGAGATCCGCAGCGGATGGCCTTCGCTGGAATCCTTCTTTGCCCGCGGATTCGGTACGGTCGCCCGTCCGGACGGCAGGATCGCGGGATGGTGCCTGACCGACTGGGTGGTCGGGGACGCGATCGAGATCGGGATCGAAACCTATCCGGACCACCGCCGTCAGGGCTGGGCGAAACGGATGGCGGAGGGTACGCTCGCGCTGGCCGCGGCTCGGGGAATCCGGCGCGCAGGCTGGCACTGCTGGGCGGGCAATACCGGTTCGGCGCGCACCGCGCTCGCCGCCGGCCTCACCCGGACCGCATCGTTTCCGGTCCGGTTCGGATGGTGCGAACCACGGAGCAACCACCTGGTCAACGGCACCTACTGGCTCAAGGGCCGGCCGGCTGCAGGCGTAATGCCGGACCCCGCGCTTGCGGCCAGGCACTTCGCAGCCGCGCTGGACATCGGATGGGACTGGGGAGGATGGGGCGGCACACCCTGGGTGTACTGGAACGCCGCCTGCGCGCATTTCCGTGCGGGGATGCCCGACCGGGCGCGCATGTATCTCAAAACCGCGATCGAGCGGGGGTGGCGGTATCCGGACAGCATCGCCGCATCCCCGCAAGAGCATGTGATGCCCGCGGACGACGCGGTGGCGGCGCTGGCGTACGGGCAGGGGGAACCGGATCAGGGCTGATAGAAGTACACCCGGTGCAGGGTGCGGTTTCCGTCGAACGGGACGAACATCACTTCGATCGCCAGCGTGAGGTCCGGTCCCGCCGGGAGGGCGACCGGATACGTACCATGGCTTTCGGTTTCGCCGGACGCAAGCGCGGGCAGGGCGTTCCCGAACGCGGCGTCGATGCAGATCAACCCGGTTCCGGATCCGGTGTAGTCCATTTCGAAGGTCGACGCTTCCCCGCCGTACAGCGAGAAGTACAGTTCGCCGGATGTCCAGGTCTCGGCCCCCGATGTCGCACGGATGTTCTGGGATCCGGTGCATTCCAGCACGGCCGTCCCGCCCGCGGTCAGCGTGTCCGGGACCGACCAGGTGTAGCCGGTCGTGGTGACGAGGGGATCCCGTGTGGTCACGCCCGGTCCGTTCGGCCCCGTGAAGGTAAAGACGGCGTTGTCCGGCCCGACCGTTGCGGTGTAGGCGGTCGCCAGCACCGTGTCCGCGAGGGCGGCCAGGAACGACGCATACCCGTCCGTCACCGGCTGCGGTCCGGGCATCGGGGGATCGGCGAGATTGTCCATGACGAAGTCGCGGACTTCGACCATCCTGTATACGGTTCCCGCGGAGGGGACGGGGACGGGAGTCGGGATCATGGCAGCCGTCGTCGTCGCTGTCGGCGGGACCGTCGGCGAGGGGACCGTCGTCGCAGGCGCGGCGGTCGCGGACGGAGTCGGGGAACCGGTGGCTGCGGCGGTGCGCGTTGTCGTGGCCGCCGGTATGGAGGAGGACACGGCCGGTTGCGTGCCGGTCGTCACGGCGGGCGACGCGTTCCGGCAGCCGGCCGCGGCCGGTATCAGCGAGAGCGCCAGCACGACCGACAGCACGAGGATCCGGGAAGGTTTGGCATTCATGGCGGCACCCCCTTTTATGCCTATTATAGTCCGGCCGTATAAAGTCGTGCGGATGGTATGATGGACGCATACATCGACAGGAGGTGCCCCATGGATCTGCTGCTGATCCGCCACGGCGAGGTGGAGCGGGAATCGCTCCACTGGATGGACACAAGCATCGGGAGGCCGGATCCCCCGCTGACGGAACGCGGGCGGAGGCAGGCGCAGGCGCTTGCTCTGCGGCTGGCGGCGCTGCATCCGGCGCGGATCCTGTCCAGCGACCTGCGCCGCGCGGTGGAGACAGCGGATGTCCTGCGGGCGGCCTGCGGATGCGCGCGGGAATCCGATTCCGCGCTGCGTGAGATCGACATGGGGGACGTGCCGCTCCGGGGCTGGTCCGCCTGGCCGGAGGAGTACGCGGCCTGGCTCCGCCACGAGGAGGACCTCCCGTATCCGGGCGGTGAAAACGGGGCGGCCGTCTGGGCACGGTGCCGGCCGGCGATCGACCGGATCCTGGAGGACGGATCGGATCCGGCCGTGGTTGTGGTGCACGGCGGCGTCATCCGGTGCATCGTCTGCGGTCTGCTCGGGATCCCGCAGGTGAAACGGTTCCAGCTCGGTTCCCCGCTGATGAACACGTCGGTGACCTGGATCCGAGCCGAGGAGGCAGGGAAACCGGTCCACCTGCATATGTTCAACGATTACTCCCATCTGTCCGTGGAGGACGCGCGGCAGGGATCCGGCAACCGGGTATAATGAAAGAGTCCCGATTTTTTATTTTAGTGGAGGATGCAACGATGATCTGCTCCAAGTGCGGCAACGCCATGCCCGACAACGCCAGATTCTGCAACCGCTGCGGCAACTCCCTGACCGCGCAGCCCGCGCCTCAGCCGGTCTACCAGCAGCCCTCCCCTCAACCCGCGTACCAGCAGTCCGCCCCGCCGCCAGTCTATCAGCAGCCTGCGCCCGCGGCTTACGCCGCCCCCGGTCCGCTGCGCTACGAGATCTTCGGCGACAACATGCCTGCGGTGTCGATCCGGCTCAACCCGGGCGAGAGCATCTTCACCCAGTCCGGCGGCATGGTCTGGATGGACAACGGGATCACTATGACGACCAACATGCAGGGCGGACTCATGAAGGGACTCGGCCGCATGTTCAGCGGGGAGTCGCTGTTCATGGCGACCTACATGTCGTCCCTCCCGGACCAGGAGATCGTCATCGCCAGCACCTTTCCCGGACACATCGTCGCGATCGACGTAGGCGGCCGCGGGATCATCGCGCAGCGCGGCGCCTTCCTGTGCGCCCAGCCGAGCGTGTCCCTGAGCGCGCATGTGGTCCGCGGCCTCGGCGCCGGCCTGTTCGGCGGCGAGGGCTTCGTGCTCCAGCGCATGGTCGGTGCGGGACTGGCTTTCCTCGAGATCGACGGCAGCCTCCGGGAGCGCGTGCTCGCGCCCGGCGAGACCATCAAGGTCGACACCGGCAACGTCGCGGCGTACGAGGAGACCGTCCAGTACCAGGCCCAGATGGTCAAAGGGTTCAAGAACGTGCTGTTCGGCGGCGAGGGATTGTTCCTGACGACGCTGACCGGCCCCGGAAAAGTCTGGCTCCAGACCATGACGATGCCCGGATTCGCCAAGCAGCTGATCCCGTTCCTGCCCAAGAGTTCCAACTGAGAGGGATCTGTCCGACTTGTGCGTTGATTTGTACGACAACGAAGCCTTCGAATGCGCGCGTGCCCGTGTGGTCGGCGTTGAACGCCCCCGCACGGGCATCGGCACGCTGGGCGAAAAAACCCTGCATGCGATCCTGAAGCACTTCCTCGAGCCGGACGAGGCCCTGCACGAGGTCCGCGTCGGCAGCCACTTTGCGGACATCTGCAGACCGGACGGCATCCTCGAGATCCAGACCGCAGGATTTTCCAAGCTGCGCGCCAAACTGGACGCGTTTCTGCCGACGTATCCGGTAACGGTCGTCTACCCCGTCCCCCGGGTGAAGTGGCTTCAGTGGATCGACGAAACGACCGGGGAGCTCACCCGGCGGCGGAAGTCCCCCAAGACAGGCCGGCCTTCCGAAATCTTTCGGGAGCTGGTCTGGATCAAGCCCTATCTCCAGGACCCGCGGCTGTCTTTCCTGGTCCTGATGATCGACATGGACGAATACCGGCTGCTCAACGGGTGGAGCGCGGACCGCAAGCGTGGTTCGACGCGGTTCGACCGGGTCCCGTCCGCGGTGGCGGATGCGGTCCGCGTGAGGCTGCCCGAGGGACTGGACCTCCTGATGCCGCCCGGTCTGCCGGCTCCGTTCCGCTCGCAGGATTTCGCAGCGGCCGCCGGGATGCGGCTTTGGGAGGCGCAGCGAGCGATCAACGTGCTGCTGTCGGCCGGTCGGGTCCGGGTGGACGGCAAGGCCGGCCGGTTCCGGCTTTATGTGCGGACGGCGGAGACGATGGGAATCTGAGCCGTCCAGGCCGGGCGGTTCCGGGCGGACAGCGTCCGAGGCAGACCTTCCGGGCTTACCGGTGGGTATGCCTGTGATGCAGGTCGGGCGTATGGGGATGCCTGTGGGACAACTCCGGATGGGTGTGTTCGTGACAGTGTTCTCCCTCGACTGAGGGTTCGTGGGAGTGCATGTGATGCCCGTCCTGATGGTTGTGCATATGCTCATGCCCGAGTTCCGCGTGACGATGGGTATGCACGTGTTTCTCCGATACGGCGAGCCAGGTGCCGATCGCCATGACGGCCAGCGCGGCGAGAAACTGTGAAGTGATCCTTTCCCGGAACAGCAGCCAGGATACAAGGACCCCGACGAACGGTGCGACGGCATAATAGGCGCTGGTTCTCGCAGCCCCCAGTTCCCGTTGCGCCCGGATGTAGAAGAAGATGCTGAATCCGTAGGAAAGGCTTCCCAGCAGCAGGGCCAGAACGACATAGAGGGCGCCGCCCCGCAGATCATCTGCTGCAAGCGCGATCAGCAGGGCGCCGAAGCCGGAACCCAGTCCCTTGATCATCACGATCTGCAGAGGGTCCTTCATCGACAGCATCCGGGTGCAGTTGTTCTCGAATCCCCAGCAGATGCCGGCAAGCAGGACCAGGACGGAACCTGTGGAAAGCCTGAACCGGCCGATCGTCTCGATCGACAGGAGGATGCTTGCCGCCGTGATCAGCAGGATCGCCAGCCACATTCTCTTCCCGATGGCTTCATTGAACACGGCCAGAGCGATCAGAGAAGTGGTGACGATCTCAAAATTGTTCAGCAGAGCGGTGCTCTCCGCGGAGGCCAACGACAGCCCGAGCATCAGGAGGATGGGTGCCAGGATGTCGAGCAGGACCATGGCAGCGGTGCAGGGCAGGTCCTTCCTGGAAAGGCGGGCTTCACTCCGCCGCGGCGTTCCGAGTTGTCGGAGGGTTCGGAGGACCAGCATGCCGGTCCCTGCGCCGAGATACAGCAGCGCGGCCATCAGTGTGGGAGGGATCCGGATCAGCAGAATCTTCGAGAAGGGTGCACTGACACCGTAAAGGCAAGCGGCCAGAACCGCCATCCGGATCGCGGCTTTGTTCCTGTCGTTCATGACATACACTATACGCCCTGTGAACCGGTGCGGAAAACGGTGTCCGCAGCCGATCTTCAATCGCCGACACAGGCCAGTGGTACAATGATGCCGGACTCGCGAATCTTTTCTCCTTCGTAAAGGAGCATCCGTATGGCCCGTCCCGTCAAATGGCGAAAAATCGACAGCATGCCGGCCGTCAGCCGGTTTGTCCCGTCTCTGGAATCCGGGCGGGACGGCCCGGTTCCGGAGGAGGGTGAGAACGTACTCAAAATCGAGGAACTCGAGGCGATCCGGCTCAAGGACCTTGAAGGACTCGAGCAGGAGGAATGCGCCGCCCGGATGGAAATATCCCGCCCGACCTTCCAACGGATCCTGAACGCCGCGCGGGAAAAAGTGGCGGACAGCCTGATCCTCGGGAAATCGATCCGCATCGACGGCGGACACTTCACGCAAAACCTCTGCACAATCGTCTGCCCGTCCTGCGGCCGGACCTGGACCGAACCGTTCGAATCCATGGGACTGCAGCCGCACGGACACATCCCATGTCCAGGCTGCGGTTCCGCTGCCCCGACCTGCCGGCCTGCGGGCGGCGCGCAGGGGTGTCCGCGGGGTCGATGCCGTTTTCGCGGCGGGAGGGAAGCGGATTCCCACTCTGCGGATTGACGATTTCCGGCGGCGGACGTACAATAATCGGGTAGTTATGGGCATTTGACCATATCTTGACCCGCATGGCCGTGCCCCGGAAGGAGATCCATGAGCGACCACCATACAGAGACCAAGCAGAACCCCGACCCGTTCCATCTTGAACCCAATCCCCTCAATCAGTTCAAGCATACGATTGCCGTCGTCAGCGGAAAAGGAGGCGTGGGCAAGTCCCTGGTCACCTCGCTGCTTGCGGTGCTCAGCCAACGGCGCGGGATGTCGGTCGGCGTGCTGGATGCGGATGTGACCGGCCCTTCGATCCCGCGGGTCTTCGGACTTGAGGGGATGCGCCCGGAGAACACGGACGGAGGCATCTCTCCGGTCGTGACCGA
>JAGOFF010000109.1 GCA_017997315.1 Clostridia bacterium | reverse complement strand
CGCGATCGGAATCCCGGCAAACTCCTCCAGACCCGGCACCCGGGCGGCGACCGTTCCGAACAGGCCGCTCGATGGACGGATCTCAGGGAGAAGCGACACCGGGACTCCCAGCATGGTGCACAGATCCGGATCCCAAGCCCGCCGTTCCAGGTTCATCAGAAGGGTCCGGGAGGCGTTCGTCACATCCGTGGCATGCACCGCGCCGCCCGTCAGGTTCCACAGCAGCCAGGTGTCGACAGTGCCGAACGCCAGCTGCCCCGCTCGGGCGGCTTCATCCGCTCCCTCGATGTTTTCCAGGATCCACCGGATCTTCGTGCCGGAAAAATAGGCGTCGACCACCAGACCGGTCCGTTCCGTAATCTCCTCCGCGTATCCGGCTGCCGTGAGCCGATCGCAGATCCCCGCGGACCGCCGGCACTGCCAAACGATCGCTTTGCAGACGGGGATCCCGGTCCCGCGGTCCCAGACGAGAGTGGTCTCCCGCTGGTTGGTGATCCCGATCGCCGCGATGTCCTGCGGAACCGCTCCCGCCTTTGCGACACATTCCCGCACCGCGCGCGCCTGGGATTCAAGCAGGTCGCGCGGATCGTGTTCCACCCACCCCGGATGCGGAAAGATCTGGGGAAACTCCACCTGGGCCTGTGCGACCGCGCGGGCGTCGTGCCCGTAGAGGATCGCCCGCGAGCTGGTCGTACCCTGATCCAATGCGAGAATGTACTTCTTCATGCCGGGCTCCCTACTCGAACGGGAAACGGTGCTGCACAAGGCCCAGCGCGTCGCGCACTTCGATGAACTCCTTCATGACCCCGGCGTTGAACGGGACCCCTTTGTCCTGGCGGTACAGCCGTGTTTCGTATTCCTTCTCTCCCGCGGTAAAGATCCGGTCGTGGCCGGGGGCTTTCTGCGAAGCACGGAGTTCCCGCAGGATCTCGCCTGATGTTTTGCGGAAATCCGCCGGATCGGTGAAGGCCGCGACATCGATCGCCAGGAAAAAGTGGCCGAGCCCGTACGGGACTTTCTTGCCGTCCCGGACACCCGTCAGCATTTTCAGGTAGGAACCCTGCTGCAGCGCCGCCGACAGGATTTCGACCACCGTCGCGTACCCGTATCCCTTGTAGCCGCCCATCTCCTCCCCGGCGCCGCCCAACGGCGTCAGCGCGGCGGTTCCTTGCGTCAGGGCTTCCAGGATGCCTTCCGAGTCCGTCCGGATCCTGCCTTCATGATCGATGACCTGGCCGGCGGGCGTATCCTTGCCTACCCGGGCGTAGTACTCGATTTTTCCGCGCTGCACGATCGAGGTCGCGCAATCGAGGACAAAAGGAAAATCCTCGTCCGTCGGGATGCCCACGGTGAGCGGATTGGTTCCGAGCATGTTCTCCACGCCGAATGTCGGCGCGATGGAAGGACGCGCGTTGGTGCCCGTGATCCCGATCATGCCCTGCGAGGTCGCCATGGTCGCGTAATAACCGGCGATCCCGTAATGGGTGGAGTTCCGGACCACGGCCATCCCCATGCCGTACAGCCTGGCTTTGTCGATGGCGGACTGCATGGCGCGCTTCGCGACGACCATTCCCATCCCGTGATGGCCGTCGACCACCAGTGTCGTCGGCCCCTCCCGGACGATCTCATAGTCGGTGCGGGCGAACTGGATACCCGCCCGGATCCGGTCATAATAGATCGGCTTGAACCGGTTGGCGCCATGCGAGTCGATGCCGCGGCGATCCGCCTCGATCAGCACATCCGCACATGTGGCGGCTTCATCCGCAGGCACGCCGAGTGCAATGAACGCATCGGTCATGAACCGCTCGATCAGGTCAAAAGGAACCCATACCGTATTGTTCTCCATGTTTCGCTCCTTGTGGAAACCCCCGCGGCAACATCCGTTTCCGCGGGGGCAGTCTATGTCCGTTCAGATCCTGGCGACTCCGGAGTCCCTCGCCGCCTGAGCCACCGCCCGTGCCACCGCATCTTTGACCCGCGGATCAAACGCGGCGGGCAGGATGTACTCGGGCGTGATGTCTTCGTCGGCCACGAGGCCGGCGATGGCCTTCGCCGCGGCGATCTTCATCGTGTCGTTGATGTCGGAGGCGCGGACGTCCAGCGCGCCCCGGAAGATCCCGGGGAATGCGAGCACGTTGTTGATCTGGTTGGGGTAGTCGCTCCGGCCGGTACCGACCACGCGGGCCCCGCCCGCGATGGCTTCCTCCGGGAAGATCTCGGGAACGGGATTGGCCATTGAGAAGATGATCGCATCGGGTGCCATCGTCGCCACATCCGCTGCCGTCAGGAGGTGCGGGGCGGAAACCCCGATAAACACGTCCGCGCCCTTGATGACGTCGGACAGGGTGCCCTTCTTGCGCTGCAGGTTCGAAACTTTGGCCATCCGGGCCTTCTCGCCGTCCAGTCCTTCGCGCCCCTCGTAGATGGCTCCCTTGCGGTCGCACAGTACGACGTCCTTCAGCCCCATCGCCATCAGCAGATGGGTCACCGCGATGCCTGCGGCACCGGAACCGTTGACCACGACGGAGATCCGGGCGATGTCTTTTTTCACACACTTGAGCGCATTGATCATCGCGGCCAGGGTGACCACCGCGGTACCGTGCTGATCGTCATGAAAAATCGGGATGTCGCACAGCGGCTTGAGCCGTCGCTCGATCTCGAAGCAGCGCGGGGCGGAGATATCCTCGAGGTTGATGCCGCCGAAACTGCCCGCGAGCAGTTCGACAGTCCGGACGATATCGTCCACGTTCTTGCTCCGGATACAGAGCGGAAAGGCGTCCACGCCGCCGAACTCCTTGAACAGGACACATTTGCCTTCCATGACCGGCATGCCGGCTTCGGGTCCGATGTCGCCGAGGCCCAGCACCGCGGTACCGTCGGTCACGACAGCGACCATGTTCCACCGGCGGGTATATTTGTACGAGAGGTCGACATCCTTGCTGATTTCCAGACAGGGTTCCGCCACTCCCGGCGTGTAGGCGATCGATAATGCTTCCTTGCTGTCCACGGAAGCCCGGGCGGTGACCTCGAGTTTTCCTTGCCATTCCGCGTGTTTTGCCAGTGCGATTTCCCTTTTGTCCATCCTGTTCGCTCCTCCAGCTCGATGATCGTCCGCCGCGGTCCGTGCCGCGGGGCGGTCCGGGCATTCCACAGACATCATATCGTAAAGCCTCTCGGGTGTACACCGACATGGTATACTGGATTTGTGTCTATTTCAGGCAGTTTTGTGCCATCTTTTTCCAGGAGGTTTCTTATGCAGTTCACGACTCTCGGCCGTATCGGTCTGCGCGTTTCCCGTACGGGATTCGGCGCCATTCCCATCCAGCGAATCGACTTCGCCGCGGCGAAGAGTCTGTTGCTCCGCGCTGTCGACGGAGGGATCAATTTTTTCGACACCGCACGGGGTTACTCGGACAGCGAAGAAAAGATCGGACAGGCATTCCAAGGCCTGGATCGGACCCGGCTGGTGATCGCCACCAAAACCCCCTCCAGGACGGGCGATGGATTGGTCATGGACCTCGCGGTCAGTCTGGAAAAACTCGGAACCGACTACATCGATATCTATCAGTTCCACAATCCGGATTTCCTTCCGGCACCCGGCGGGGCGGACGGTCTGTATGACGCCGCGCTGGACGCGAAACGGCGCGGATTGATCCGGCACATCGGAATCACCCAGCACGACGCGAATCGTGCGGTCGAAGCCGCAAAATCCGGCTGGTACGACACGGTCCAGTTCCCGCTGTCCTACCTTTCGGACGCACGCGACCTGGCGGTTGTCGATGCCTGCCGCGAAAACGGGATCGGATTCATCGCAATGAAAGGGATGAGCGGCGGCCTGTTGTCCAATGCCGCAGCCGCGCATGCGTTCATGCGCGGGCTGGATATCGTCGTTCCCATCTGGGGCATCGAGAAAATGTCCGAGCTCGAGGACTTCCTGCGTTTTGAGCGGGAAGGCGTCGTGATGAACGACGCGCTGCGCGCCGATATCGAGCGGGACCGGGCGGAACTCACCGGAAGTTTCTGCCGCGGGTGCGGGTACTGCCTGCCGTGCCCGGTCGGCATTCCGATCAACATCGCCTCCCGCCTCTCGTACCTGATGAAACGGACTGTCGCCGAACCCTATCTGGCTCCGGATTGGCAGGAACGGATGGAAAACATCACCCACTGCACCGAGTGCGGTCAGTGCGAGTCGAAATGCCCCTATGGTCTCAAACCCTATGAACTGCTCAAGGTCCAGCTGGAACTGTACCGCGAAAACTTCCGCTGATCCCGAATCCCGTCCCGACGGATGAAACGAAGCGCCGACCGAACGGTCGGCGTTTCGTTCTTTTCATGGCTGCCGCCGTTCTGCCGCTGCTATATTCCATTGCAAAATTGAACGTTTCTTCACCTCATTCCAGCGCTCCGGCTTATATCGGTTGATTTACCGATCTGCTCCTTGCAGGCTGGCACCAAACCCGATACGATGACCGTAAATGCAGGATGGCAGCATGGTAGCGTCTTCTTTCTCCTTCCTGCAAACTCCTGCAACCGGTTCTTTCCGCTTCACTGTTGTCTGGAGCGTTTTTTGCGTGTACCCGGACAGGAAAGGAGAATCCGCTATGGTACTCGGGATACCGGATGTCTGGATCTGGAGCGCTTTCCTGCTGTGCATCGCCAGCACGGTGCTTTGCGTCGTGTACGGGATCGTCAACTGGAACCGCGGCGGCAACGACGAACTCAGCCAGATCGAAGAAGAAGGCAAATGGCAGGACAAGGAAATCGAAGAGAAACGGTAGTACTTCCGTTCCAGTACAAGACCTGCATGGAGGAAAGAGATGCTGTTACCGATCATCGCCACGGTCGTCTATGTGCTGGTCCTGATCCTGCTGGGATATGTCGGATACAGGGGCACAAAGAACACAAAAGACTACATGCTGGCCGGCCGCCAGATCCATCCGTTCATCATGGCGCTGTCGTACGGCGCGACATTCATCAGCACCTCCGCGATTGTCGGATTCGGCGGGAATGCCGGTTTGTTCGGCATGTCCCTGCTGTGGCTGACTTTTCTCAACATTTTCGTCGGCGTGTTCATCGCCTTTGTCGTATTTGGAAAAAGAACCCGGAAAATGGGTCACAACACCGATGCCCACACCTTTCCGGAACTGTTGGGCCGGCGATTCCAGTCACGGTTCATCCAAGGGTTTTCCGGTCTGGTCATTTTTCTGTTTATGCCCGTGTATACGGCGGCGGTACTCAAGGGAGGCGTCGGTTTCCTATCCACCCAGTTCAACCTGGATTTCGATGTCGCCCTTCTCATTTTTGTCGTGGTCATGGCGGTCTATGTCTCGCTGGGAGGCATGAAAGGGGTCATGTACACCGACGCTTTCCAAGGAGTGATCATGTTTGCGGGAATGGCGCTCCTGCTGATCTTTGTATATGCGAAACTGGGCGGAGTGACACCGGCCCACCTGTCGCTGACGAACCTCATGGACGAAGACTCCATCCGGGAACAGACCGCCAAGCTGGCCGCCGGCGGATTTCAAGGCTGGACCCGGATGCCGGTCTTCAATTCCGTCTATTGGTGGTCGGTGGTATCTTCCGTGGTCATGGGTGTCGGCATCGGCGTGCTGGCCCAACCGCAGCTGGTCGTCCGGTTCATGACGGTCAAAAGCAACCGGGAACTCAACCGGGCGGTCGTTTCGGGGGGTGTCTTCATCCTCATGATGACCGGCGTGGCGTTTGTTGTCGGGGCGTTGTCCAATGTGATGTTCTTCCGGCAGACGGGGCAGACCTCTCTGGCCGCTGCGGGAGGCGTTGTCGACAACATCATTCCGACGTTCCTGAAAAACTTCCTGCCTGAATGGTTCGGAACGGTGTTCCTGCTGGCCATGCTCGCCGCGGCCATGTCCACGCTGGCATCGCTGTATCATGCCGCCGGAACCGCGATCGGCCGTGACGTGTTCAGCAAAGGATTCGGGATCAAAGTCAACTCGTTGATCGTTACAAAATCCGGTGTTCTCGTCACGATCCTGCTGAGCGGACTGCTCGCTTTCGCCGGGAACCGCCTGAAGACGGACATCGGCCTGATCGCCCAGGCGACTTCGGTGTTCTTCGGATTGTGCGCCGCTGCTTTCCTGCCTGCATATGTGGGAGCGCTGTACTTCCCGCGTCTCTCACGGAAAGCCGCCGTCGCGAGCGTAACGACGGGGTTTTTCTCGAGCTTCATCTGGATCTTCTTCATCCATGCAAAGAACGCTTCGACGATCGGACTGTGCAAAGCGTTGTTCGGCAAACCGCACCTGCTCGCGGATACCGCACTCGTCAACCTCTCCCGCGTCGATTCCGTTCTCGTTACGTTCCCGTTGGCGGTCCTGGTCATCGTGGCGGTCGGGCTGCTGACAAAACCCGATCTGTCCAAGGGACATGTCGACCAATGCTTTGATGGAATCCGCTGATCCCGGCGATCCGTCCCGGAATCCATGCAGACGCCCGTACCGGACTGTTTCACCGGTGCGGGCGTTATCCGGCGCCGAGGCCGTCATCCCTCTCTACAGAAGCCCCTGCACATAATACAGTCCCGGCAGGAGAAGCAGAAAGACACCGGAGTTGAACAACCAGCAGGAGTTCGCAAGGTCGCCATCCAGCTTGTAGATCTGGGGCGGAATCAGGGAGTAGAAGGCCGGCGGCATGGCGGCCAGCACAAAAACAACACGCAGTGCGAACCCGCCGTCCGCTTCCCCCAGGCCGGTCAGCAGCGCCAGCGCCGTGATGACGGCCGGAGTCACGACGAACTTGACCAAGCCGACCGCCGCGCATTCGCGGAGATACCCCTTGATCGCTCCAAGCCGCATGTTGAATCCGGTGGTGATCACCAGGATCAGCGATACGACGGGAACCAGCACCGCGTTCATGGAAGAAATGAAAGCCGGTCGGCCGATTCCGGAGAGTTTGAGCAGGATCCCGGACAGGATGCAGACCAGGTACACCATGATGTACGGATCTTTAAGGATGCGCAGCACCGGATTGCCGGCCGGGCCCTCGCCGGATCCGGCACCGTATCTTTTCGCGACCGGAAATCCGACCGTAAAGTAGGCGATCTCCTCAAAAAGCCGATACAGTGACACGATCACATATCCCGCCTCGCCGAAGAAGAGGAAGCTGACCAGACCGCCGAAACTGCCCAGATTGGTGAAACAGGACGAGCAGAACATGGCACCGGTCCGGGCGCGGTCATGCCGCAGCAGCCGGGACGCGGCCAGCCCAAGCAGGCCGCCGAGGACCAGCGCACCGACGCCGAGAAACGGGAGGGACATGAAACGCGCGTCACGGACGGACACTCCCCAGAAAGCGCCCAATGTGACGATCGGACTCAGTCCGAGCAAGGCGAACTGCTGGGTCCGCCGCAAAGACCTGCCCAGCCTTTCCGGATGCCGGATCCTCCCCCGTGCCGCCCCTCTGCGAAGAAGCTGGCCGATTACGAGCCCCGCAACGATCAGACCGATGGAAAAAACGTAACTGGACAATCAGACCTCCATCATCCGGATCACAGCCCCTC
>JAGOFF010000108.1 GCA_017997315.1 Clostridia bacterium | reverse complement strand
GCCAGGGCGTACACTGTTCCGCAGGTCCGGTCTGGTCAAACAGCGCGACATTGTAGCCGGCGCCCTTGAGCTCTTCCAGGACATGGCGGCCAAGGTTTCCGGCACCGCCGGTGATCAGGATGTTCTTGTACGCTTCGTTCATGAAATGCTCCTTTCGGGTCCGGACGGCGGAAACGCCGTCCGGGGACGCATGGTCAGATTTTTCCGGTGATCTGCTTGAGGTAGTTCCAGCTCTTCTCGTACATCGCGAGGCTCCGGAGTCCGGCCTCTTCCTTGGTAAGTCCCTCGACAGGCTCGACCCAGCCGCATTCGACGATCAGGTGCAGCCCCTTGGCGTACGGGCTCTTTTCCGCGAGGATCCGGACGATCCTGTCGACGTCCGCATGCCCGTCGCCCAGCGCACAGCCGCTCGGATAGAACGGAACGCGCCATCCGGCGTCGCGTTTGATGACCATGTCCTTCATGTGGGTCGTGATCGTATACGGCGCAAGCGCTTCGGCTTCGATGAGCGGATCGCAGAACACGGTGAATCCGTTTCCGGTGTCAAAGGCGCATCCGACGTATTCGGAACCCACCGCCTTGAACATCTCCGCGAACTCGGGTCCCGTAAAGTCGCAATGGTTCTCGATCGCCAGGTAGATGCCTTCGGGTGCCAGGATCTTTTCCGCCGCCTTGAGGTTGTCGATCACGAACTGCTTGTGCTGCTCAAGCGGAAAATCCTTGTTGTAGCGGGACCCCTCGAACGAGAGACGCCCGTTGTATCCGCGGCGCATGATCCGGGCGTTCAGCTTTTTCGCCACGGCCACCATGTCCAGCAGGTCCTGGCGCGCTTTTGCCGCATTCTCGCCGGTCAGGTCGAACAGGCTCATCGTGGCGCCGATGTCGAGCTCGATCCCGTGCTCCTCACAGGTCCCCCGGATCCAGTCATAGTACGAGTCGGGCATTCCGGGCAGCGCGAAGATCTGGGCGCAGTCCAGGCCGTACTTGACCGCACCGTTGATGGCCAGTTCCGCCATCTTGTCCATCGGGAGCTTGAGATCCCAGGGATTCCCCGGGAAGGTGGAGACCGATCCGACTTTCATTGTCTTGAGTACGTCCATGTCTTGTTCTCCCTTCGCTGATTGAAATGAGGATTCCTTACCGACTGTTTGCACTATGAAACAGTTTCATCTCTATCCTCCCGCTTGTCAAGATCAGGGCTCGATCGTGGCGGACGCTTCTCCTTGAGCAGTGAAGCAACCCCCACCGCACCGTCCCCCATCCGTGCCCGGATCCGGTCCATCGCCGCATCGAGTTTCTCCCGCTTTCCGGATTCCCCCAAGGGATCGGAACCGGACGGCGCCGGTCCGGACGGCCCGGCCGGCGCGGCGTCAAAGAGGGAGATCTGGCTCCCGGACCCCTCCGCTCCCGGGGGCAGCTCGGACGCCTCGTCGAATCCGGACAGCGCGGCTCCGATCAGCCGGACCGGTCTGCCCGGGTCCCAGTTCTGCGCAAGCAGCTGCCAGGCGCCTTCAAAGATCCCCTGTGTCGTCGATGTCTCCGGGATCCGCGCCTGACGGGTCGCAACGGTGAAGTCCGCATACTTGAGCGTGATATGCACGGTACGCCCCTTCTTTCCGTGGCGGCGGACCGTGCGTCCGATATCGTCGACCAGTTCCAGGAGGATCCGCCGCGCTTTTCCGAGGTCGGATACGTCCTCCGGTAGGGTCGTCGAGCGCCCGATCTGCTTCATCCCGTCCAGGACGTGCGCGCAGACCGGAGTGTCGTCGATCCCGTTCGCATGGTCGTGGAGGGATTCGCCGCCCTTGCCGAAAAGCCGGGTGAGGAACGGCCTGTCCAGCCGGGCCAGGTCTCCGATCGTCATGATGCCGATCCGGGTCAGGCGGTCCGCGGTCCGCCCCCCCACACCGTAGATCGAGCGGACCGGCAGCGGCCACAGTTTCGTCGGGATGTCCTCCGGCCACAGTTCCGTGATTCCGAGGGGTTTTTTCATCTCCGAGGCCATTTTGGCGAGGAACTTGTTCTCCGCGATCCCGATCGAACACCAGAGGCCGATCGAGTCCCGGATGTCCGCCATGATGCGCGCGGCGCTGTCCGCGGGCGGACCGAACAGCGCTTCGCAGCCGGTCATGTCCAGCCAGGCTTCGTCGATGCTGTTCTGTTCGACGACCGGGGTATACCGGGCAAGCAGTTCCATGACCTCGGACGACTTTTTCTCATAGAATCCATGGTCGGGGGGAACGGTGATCAGGCCGGGGCAGAGCGCAAGCGCCTTGTGCAGCACCATGGCGGTCTTGACTCCGAACGCCCGGGCTTCGTAGTTCGCGGCCAGGATGATCCCGGTCCGGGTCTTCGGATCCCCGGCCACCGCGGCCGGAACACCGCGAAGCGCGGGACGGCGCAGCATTTCGCACGAGATGAAGAAGGCGTTCATGTCGACCAGAAAGACAACGCGGCGCATGGCGGTGCGGATGACCTCCTTGTCCGTCGCGTACGCGGGCGGCTGATCGGGGGCGGACCTTGTCCGAATCCGCATCGGATCCGGCCTTCCGCTCCCTCATTGGATTATCCGGCGCGGAAAGGCCGATGTCAAAACCCGGCCGGCAATCCTTTCAGGCTCCCCGGGAGTCCGTGCGCCGGTCCGCGATGCGGACGACCGCACCGAGCGGAATCCGTTCCGCCGCCGGTTGCGGTTCGGTCCCGGACGCCGGCGTCCGTTCACAGATACCGGCAACACCGAGCAGGACCGACACCAGCGTACCGGTCTGCACGCTGAACACCGTGACATCCGTCAGGCCATGGAGCAGGACGCAGACCATCACCGAAGCCAGCAGCGCGTACCGGGTCCGGTCTTGCGGATCGCTGCGCAGGATCCGGATCGCCCTCCAGTTCTCCAGGTAAAAGGATGCCAGCAGCATCGTTCCCGCGAGCCCGAAATTCAACAGGGGATCCAGGATCAGGCTGTGCGCGTGATACTCCGACGGGCGGCCGAGTTCGGCGCTTGCAATCAGATAGGCGTTCCCGCCCCGTCCGACCAGCGGATGACGCAGGATCCCACGGACCGCGGTCTCCCAGATGCTGAGCCGGTACGCAAGATCCGCCCCGACCCGCTCCTCCCGGGGCAGCAGCTCCGGATGCCGGACGATGACGGCCAGCGCGACGGCGAGCGATCCGATAAGAAACGCGGCAAAACGATACCGCCGGTCGGCCAGCGCCAATACGATCATGGCCGCGGCCAGTGCCGGCAGCGCGGTTCGGCACCCGCTGAGGAGCAGGCCGCACAGGTTGATCACGCCCGCTGCCGCGTAGGCGGCGCGAAGCGGACGGGAGGAGCGGAATGCCTTGTACGCGCACAGGAGCACGGTCAGCGAAGCGACGGCCCCGTAGTAGTTGGCATTGAGGAAAAGAGACTCCGGCCGGTAGTACTCTCCCGCACCCGCCGCGGCCTTCTGGATGACGACGGCAACAAATCCGGGGAGGCTGCACAGTACGCAGAAGCCCGTGATGCGGTCAAAGAGGCTTCGCGTCATCGCGGTGCGCAACCGCATCGTCACAAGGAAAACCAACCCCATCACCCAAGCGATCAGGATTCCCTGCACGTTGCGGTTGATGACCGACACCACGAGGGACAGCAGGCAGAACACCGCCAATCCGGTTGATCCGGGCACCCTGAGCAGGGTTTCCTTCAGCCGTCCGGTGAAGGCAAGCCAAACCGCTGCCAGGAACAGCAGCACCACGGTGGCGACGGCGGACAGATACAGGCCGCCCACCAGCATAAACGCGATGACCTCGTCGGGATGATCCCGGAGTCCGGCTGCTGATCCGATCGCGTGCGGAATCCCTTTTGCCTTTTCTGCCATACGTTCCGGCCGGTACGCCGTCTTCATCCCTTTCTGGCGGCCGCATCGCGGGCCATGTCCTGGATGCCCAGGGTCCGGGTATGCCGGATCTCACGCCACTCCGGACGTGTCCGGAATACCGAGAGGAAGTTGATCGGAACCCATGAATACAGGAAGAATCCGTATGCCAGGATCCCGCGCATCATCCGGCGGACCCCTTTTCGCTCCACAGCTGCCACGATCAGCGCAATACCCGACGACGCCAGGCAGGAGACCGGCACCGACAGGAGGAAACGGTACAAAGTATCGCTCCCCGGAAACAACTGCTGATGGAGTCCTGACAACCGGAGCAGCGCCTCCGCGACGATGGTGAAGACATACAGCAGGTGGGTGATCGGCGCGGCATAGTTGAGCAGCAGATCGAACAGGCGGAATCCGCCCGGCCGGAAAACGCCGCGCGTCACACCGGCTCCGTACAACCGCAGGCTCTGCATCACACCGGATGACCAGCGCAGGCGCTGTGTCCACGATTGTGCCGAGGACAGCGGCTGTTCGTCATACGTGACGGCCTTCGGGATCCATGCGACCTTTTGGCCGCGCAGCAGACACTGCGTTGTATATTCGATATCTTCCGCCAGGGTCTTCGTATTCCATCCGCCGGTCGAGCGCAGCCAGGCGGCATCGATCATGAAGCCCGTCCCATTGATCATCGCGGACAGTCCCGCCACCCCCCGGGCGTGGTTGATAAAGCGGTCGAGCGACCAGTAGTACAAGGACATGCACTGGGATATCACCGTATCGCCCGGATTTTTGCTGTCGCGGTAGCACTGCCCGACCCGGACCCCTGCGCATGCCGCATCGTTCATGGCGCGCAGGAAGCCCGGATCCGCGATATTGTCGGCATCAAACACGATGAACGCGTCGTATCCCCCGTCGCCTGCGGCGCCGTCCCGCTTCTCCAGCAGGATCGGGAACGTAAAGGCAAGGACCTCGCCCTTGGACGATGTCGGAACCGTACATTCCAGTACGTTCGCCCCCGCGCGCCGCGCGGTTTCCGCCGTATCGTCGGTGCAGCGGTTGGTCACGACAAAGACATCGAACAGTTCACGCGGATAATCCTGGGCCGTCAGGCTCTCGATCAGCCGGTCGACCACCAGGGCCTCGTTCCGGGCCGGCACGACGACCGCAAACCGCTTGACGGGAACACGGGCCGGATATCCCGGTGCCCGGAACAGCGCAAACACGGCCATGCCCACATAATAAACGACATATCCGGCGAGCAGGACGCGAAGAAACCAAAGCAGCGCCTGGACCAGAAACAGCAGCATTCGAACACCTCTTCTGCAGCACGGCAACGGTCCCGAGGGGGGCCGGTTTTCGCGCCACAGGAAAATATAACACGGTTTCCGGCGGTTGTCCCTCTGCCGGCAACGGGCCGAATCGCCCGGCGGCAGCCGGACGCTCCCGCGCATCGTCCGGAATCGTATCAAATGTAGCGTTTCGATGTGCTTCGCGTGAAAAAAAAGGGTGCTATTCATAAAGGCGTGTCATGAATCTGTCGCAGTTTAGTGCAAACTCATGAAACCATCGAACGGCACCCTTTTCACGCTGATGCCGGATTCCGCTACTCGGTCGCGAAGTTGTCGAAGTATCCCTGGACCAGGATGATCGGTGTGCCCTTGTCGCCGCTTCCGCTGGTGAGATCGCATAGTGTCCCGAGCAGATCCGTGATCTGCCGCGGGGTGGTGCCGAGCGATTCGGACTGCCCCACCAGGCTGCCCCCCTTCGCCCGTATCCGTCCGCGCAGCGCTTCGGCAGCCGATTCCCGGTCCAGATCGGCCAGCTCATTGTCCACAATGTACTTCATCTTCAGCTCGTTGGGCGTACCATCCAGGCCCGGGGTGTATCCCGGCGACACCAGCGGATCCGCCAGTTCCCAGATCTTGCCCTGCGGATCCTTGAACGCGCCGTCCCCATAGACCATGACTTCGATCGTACGCCCCGTGGCGTCCCGCAGCCGGGCCTGCACCGCGTCCGCAAATGCCCGGCAGTCCCGCGGGAACAGCTTCAGCCGCTCGTCGCCCGCCTGGTTGGATCCAAGCAGGCCAAAGTCCGGATTGTACCCGCCGCCCCCGGGCGGCGGCGTGTTGACCAGATCGTCCAGTCCGATGACGGTGCGCGCTCCGGCTTCGACCAGCTTGCGTTTCAGGCGCGCACGGTCATGGATGTTGGCGACCAGGACATCCGGGGAGTATCGGAGAGCTGTCCTGTAATCGTTCGCAAGCACGATCCGGATGTTGTCCTCCACCGCCAATCCCTTGTACAGGTCGATGTAGTCCATGCCTGTGAACGGGTGCACGAACCGGTGACCGAACAGGCAACGGAAATCCTCTTCCGTCAGCACATCGGAGTAGGGATTGATGCCCTGCGCGTCCATCTCGTCGACATCCATCAGATGGTTGCCCACCTCGTCGCCGGGGTAGTTCAGCAGGAGGGTCAGCCGGCGGCCGCTTCGCGCAAGTCCCTTGAGGATCACGGAGAACCGGTTCCGGCTCAGAATCGGAAACAGAACGACAAAGTCGCCCGGAAGTTTCCTGCGGACATCCTCCGCCACCGCGTCCACAGTCGTGTAGTTGCCTTGCGAGCGGGCCAGCAGGGACTCGGTGACGCCGACGACGTCACGGTCCCGCAGCGCAAATCCCTCCGCTGCAGCGGTATTCAACACCGTATCGACCGTGATCCGGACCAGATCGTCCCCTTCCCGGACGATGGGTGCCCGTAAACCACGGACCGTAGTACCCGTCCATCTGACCATATCAGGTCCTTCCTGCGGCATCCGCCGCTTTAACGCAAGTGCCGGCGGTGATACCGCTTCCGTTGAACGTATCGACCGCGGCATGGAATCCGGTTCCCTCGTTCAGCTGGCCGATGGTCAGGCCGGAGGAATCGCGGCCGTACACCATCCAACTGTGATACAACTTGTCCGGCGCGGTTCCCCAACGGATGTTGTAGCCGTCGCAATCCGGAGAAGGCGTCCATTCCACCCGGGCGGTCATCGGATCCAGGCGGATCGCCGAAACGTCGCCGACGGCTTTCGGGACGTTGCCCCCGGCGTATCCGAACACCCGCAGTCCGCTGACGGCGAAAGTGCCGTAGAACGGTGTTTCGTATCCGGTCAGCCGGATATACCGGAGCATGCGGCCCCCCTCCAGGCACACCAGATCGTGGGGCAGGTCGGTGTCCGCCGGACGCTTGTCGCAGAGCACCTCCCATTCCGCCTCGTCCCGGGAGCCCTCAAGCAGCCAGCGAAGGCGGCGCCTGCCGCGCTGTTCCGGAGGCAGGTCCGACGGCCGGAATCCCGGCAGCGTCTGCAGCGGACCGAGGTTGTGCTCCGCGATGTTGATCTGGACGGCACGGACGTCGACGACATCGCCCAGATCGATCGTCACGTGTTCGCCCGGTTCGCGCGTTCCGGCCGCCCACCGGGTCCGGATGCTCTCGTCGACGACGTTTCCGGCGGGGTACCCCGTGAACTCCGAGGAGGCAACCGCCTTTTTTCCATAGGAGAGAAGCATCCACCCGGGGAAGCATTCCGTCCAGGGATCCGAGATCGTGTGATGCGGGAGGATCATGGGGTAGTCCGCGTAGTTCATGTTGCAGAACAGGTTGCCGTCCTGGTCGAATCCTGCCGGGAACAACCCCACCCTGTGCTCAAACCCTTCATGGAC
>JAGOFF010000107.1 GCA_017997315.1 Clostridia bacterium | reverse complement strand
GCATGAGCCACTGCCCGCCGAAGGGCATCGCGGCGGCATAATAGAATTCAGGATCGAACAGACGCCCGCTGCGGAACGTCGCCTCGGCCCACAGCACCGTATCGGTGAAGTCCGCATGGAACTCCCCCGCGGCGACCACGATGACCGCGTACAGGACCACCGCGACAGCGCCCGCGGCCAGCAGTATGGACAGTACCCGCATCGCACGCGGGGAGGACAGGGAAGGGGACGGCGGCCCGCCCGCCGCCACCGGGGTGTCCGGAGACCGGTCCGTGCGCCTCACTTGCTTTTCTCCTCGTGGTACTCCTTTTCGGTGTTGACGTTCCAGATGCGTTCGCGGGAAGGATTCCCGGACAACAGCGCGTCCGCCGCCTCAAAGGCGGTCGCCATCGAGTGGTCCATATTGTTGTACCGGTGCTGCCCGTTCCGCCCGACGCAGTACAGGTTGGGGATACTGTCCAGCCAGGCGGTGAGCGTGTCGATTTCGGAGTACGTGTCGAAATACGCGGGATAGGCCTTGCGGACCCGGACCCGATGCGCGTCGAGGATGTCCTCGCGGCCGACGACCCCCATGGACTCAAGTTCAGAGGCCGCAAGACCGATGAACGCTTCGTCGTCCATGTTCCACAGCTCATCCCCCTCGCTGCAGAAGTACTCCAGCCCGATCCAGACCGTATGCTCCGGATCCGCGGTCAGGTAGGGGGACCAGTTGTTGAAGATCTGGATCCGGCCGAGCCGTACGTCCGGCTCCTGCACGTAGATCCAGCAGTCCGGCACGATATCTCCGAGCGTCCGGACCGCGGTCTCGTTGCGCAGCCCGAGACGGCGGACCAGGAGTCCGACCGTGACGAAATCGCGGTAGGGGAGTCCGTCCGCGATCCGTGCGGCGTCGGGGGGCATCTCGATGCCGTCCATGCCGGCGACCAGGTCGCGCAGCGGCATCGATGAGACGACTTCGTCGCAGGGGAGTTCGACCGGTCCGTCCGGGGTGTCGCAGACGACGGCCCGGATGCGCCCGTCCCCGCAGGCAAGACGCGTCACCCGGTGGTTCATGCGGATGTCGCCGCCCATGCCGGCGACCTGCTCCGCCGCGGTCTCCCACAGCTGGCCGGGACCGAACTTGGGATACCAGAACTGTTCGATCAGCGAGGTTTCGACGCGGTCGCCGCCCAGCCCGGTCGCCTTGCGGAGCATGTCGCGCAGGATCGCCAGCACGGACAGCCCCTTGACGCGCTGCGCGCCCCAGTCCGCGGAGATCACCGACGGATGGCGGCCCCAGAGCTTTTCGGTGTATTTTTCAAAGAACATCCCGTACAGCACCCGGCCGAACCGGTTGATGTAGAAATTCTCGAGCGAGGTTTCTTTCTTTTTGAAAACCGAGGACTGTAGATAGCTCGCGCCCGCCTTGGCGGTCCGGGCGAGCCCGAGGTTGCGGAACGTCTGGGCCTTCATGCGGATCGGGTAATCGAAGAACTTCCTCAGGTAGTAGATCCGGGACACCCGGTCGCGGACCAGCATGACCCGGTCCTCGGCCTCGGGATCCGGTCCGCCGGGTTCGAGCGGCTTGTCCCTGCCGAGCAGCCGGTCGTCCAGCGCCGCGGCGCCCTGGAGCGGCAGCAGTGAGCGCCACCAGTCCATGACGCGCGCATCCTTGCTGAAAAACCGGTGTCCGCCGATGTCCATGCGGTTTCCGCGGTAGCGAACCGTGCGCGAGATCCCGCCGATCTCGGCGCTCTCCTCCAGCACCGTGACGGCGACCTCCCCGCGGGCGCGTGACAACAGTTCGTGGGCGGCGGTCAATCCGGCCGGCCCCGCTCCAATGACGACGACATGCTTCATAGGTCCGGTTCCTTTCGGTTCGAAGACTCCCTACCATCTTACCGCAACCAGCACGGTATGAACCCGGGGTTTACCGCAAGCCGCCGGGAATGGCATACTGGAAACATTCCTTCCGACGCCGCCGGCATCCCGCCCGGCATGCAGACAGCCGAGAGGAGATTCCATGGATGTGAATTCCGGCAATTTCGAGGCCATGAGCGAAAGGATCCGCCGCAGCTGCGTGATCGATCCGGAGCTCTACGCCAAGTACGAGGTCAAGCGCGGCCTCCGCGACATCAGCGGGCGCGGGGTCCTCGTCGGGCTGACGGACATCTCGGATGTGCACGCCTACATCCTCGACGAGGGCGACTATGTCCCCTGCGAAGGGCGGCTGTTCTACCGGGGCATCGACGTCGCGGACCTGGTGAACGGATTTCAGGCCGGCGGATACTTCGGTTTCGAGGAGGCCGCGTACCTGCTGCTGTTCGGCGAACTCCCGGACCGGGACGAACTCGGCGGCTTCCAGCGGCTGCTCGAAGACTCCCGGGCGCTTCCGGACGATTTTGTGCGCGATCTCATCCTCAAGGCCCCAAGCAGGGACATGATGAATCTGCTCGCCCGCAGCGTGCTCGCGTTGTACAGCTACGACGACAATCCGGACGACATCTCGCTGCCCAACGTGCTCCGCCAGTCGATCGATCTCATCGCCCGCTTTCCCCTGCTCGCGCTCTACGGGTACCAGGCGTTCGCGTACTACCACAACCACGAATCGCTGCATATCCACGCCCCGCTGGCAGGCTTGTCGACTGCGGAGACCATCCTGCGGCTGCTGCGCCCGGACGGTTCCTACACCGCGTTCGAGGCCCGTGCGCTGGACCTCGCGCTCGTGCTCCACGCGGAGCACGGCGGCGGCAACAATTCCACCTTCACCACTCGCGTCGTGACATCCTCCGCGACCGACACCTACTCCGCCGTCGCAGCCGCGCTCGGATCCCTCAAGGGGCCGCGCCACGGCGGCGCCAACATCAAGGTCGTGCAGATGTTCGAGGACATCAAGGCAGCGGTCCGCGACTGGGACGACGAGGACGAGGTGGCCGCCTATCTGGACAAGATCCTCTCGAAAGAGGCGTTCGACCGGACCGGGCTGATCTACGGCATGGGCCACGCGGTCTACTCACTCTCCGACCCCCGTGCGGTCCTGCTTAAACGGTATGTGGGGGAATTGGCCGCGGAGAAAGGCGTCGAGCCGGAGTTCCGGCTGTACGACACCGTCGAGCGGAAAGCCGCGGACGTCATCGCCCGGAACCGCCGGATCTACAAGGGCGTCAGCGCGAACGTCGACCTGTATTCCGGTTTCCTCTACGGCATCATGGGAATCCCGACCGAGCTGTTCACCCCGATCTTCGCGATCGCGCGCATCGCGGGCTGGAGCATCCACCGGCTCGAAGAACTGGTCAGCGGCAACAAGATCATCCGGCCGGCGTACAAGAACCTCTCGCGCCGCGCGGACTACGTGCCGATCGACCGGCGCTGAAACGGCAGGGAGGCGAGGCATGGCAACCCAGCGTACCCGGACCGATCAGGAAATGCTCGATCTCATCCTGAGGATCGCGCAGGAGGAAGACCGGATCCGCGCGGTCATCCTGAACGGATCGCGGACGGATCCCCGCACCCCCGGGGACCTGTTCCAGGATTTCGACATCCTCTACATCGTCACCGAACTCGAAAGTTTCATCCCGGACGCTTCCTGGCCTGGCCGGTTCGGCGACTTGGCGATCCTGCAGCGCCCGGACGACATGGACATCACCGGTGCGGGCCGGAGGCCCGCCGTTCCCCGCAAAAGCTACGCCTGGCTGATGCAGTTCCGCGACGGGCGCCGGATCGACCTGACCGCGGTACTGGCCGACGATCGGGAACGGCTGCTCCGGGACAGCCTGCGCGTGCTGCTGCTCGACAAGGACGGACTGTTCCCGCCGTTCCCGACGCCGGACGACCGCGCCTACCACGTTCCTGCACCGACCGCAAAACAGTTCGACGACTGCTGCAATGAATTCCTGTGGGTCTCGCCGTACGTGGCCAAGGGACTGTGGCGGGGCGAGACGGTCTACGTCCGGGAAACGCTGGAACAGCTGGTTCGTCCGCAGCTCCTCAGGATGCTGTCCTGGCATGCCGGAATGCGGCACGGATACGCAGTGTCCATCGGATCCTACCACAAGAAGCTCGAATCGCTCCTGGATCCTTCCCTGCGCAGGATGCTCGGGCGTACCTGGCCGGACGCCCGGCCCGAACAGGTCTGGGACGCGCTGCTGACGATGGGGAGGCTTTTCCGGCGCGCGGCCGGGGAGGTGGCGGCCTCGGCGGGTTTCACCTACCCGGAGGAGGACCACCGCCGCGTAACGGCGCTGCTCCGCCGCATCCGGCATCTGCCCCGAGACGCGGAACGGATCTATTAGCGGCAAGGACAGGGGGACGGGAGTGCCGACGACGGAACGGGACGGAATGAAACCCGGGAAGGAACGCCCGACGGATCTGGTGATCCGCCCGGCCGAAACCGGGGATATGGACGGTGTCGAACGGCTTTTCCTCGCCGCGATCGCCCGGATGCGCGAGCAGGGCATCGAGCAGTGGGATGAAATCTACCCGACACGCGCACATCTCGAGGAGGACCGGTCGGAGGGCTCGCTTCGGATTGTCGAGCGGGAGGGCCGGATGGCCGCCGCGGTCACGCTCAACGAGACACCGTGCGAGGAATACGACGGAATCCCCTGGCGCCTCACCGGCTCCCGGATCCTCTATGTGCACCGGTTGTGCGTGCATCCCGACGAACAGGGACACGGGATCGCACGCACGGTGATGCTCCGGATCGAGCGGTTCGCCGCGGAGAACGGATACGGGGCGATCCGTCTGGACACCTATGCGGGCAACCCGCGTGCGATCCGGCTGTACGAGGGCCTCGGGTACGTTTTTGTCGCGGAGATGACCTGCCGTAAAGGCCGGTTCCCTTGTTACGAGAAGAAGGTCACTGCCGGCTCGACGTCCGGTCGATGACGATGACGGGCTGCAGAGTGCGGTCTCTTTCCGCGAAACGCGCCAGGATGGCGTCCCGCAGCGGGCGGTCGCCCATCCGGCACGAGAACGGGGCTGTGACGTCGAAGATCAGCTTCTTGTGCGTGCGCCCCCACACCACTCGGAAATCGTGCAGCGCGAGCGACGGGTCGACCTCGGCGATCAGCTGCTCGGCGAGCTGCCGGAGCTGGCCGATGCGCGGATCGTCGCGCACCACCGGATCCAGGTGGATGACCAGCCGGATGCCGAGTTCCTCGGCCGCATCGCGTTCGATGGCGTCGATCCGTTCATGACTCTCCATGATGTCCACATTCGCGTCCGCTTCGACATGCACCGAGGCGTAGCTGCGGTCGGGTCCGTAGTCGTGGATCACCAGGTCGTGGATGTCCAGGACCCCCTCGTGTCCCCGGATGAACGATTCGATCAGGTCCACCCGCTTTTTGGACGGCCCCTGGCCCAGGATGCTGTCCAGCGTCCCTTTGAGCACCTTGAACCCGGAGTACAGGATGAAGACCGCCACCGCGGCGCCCATGTACCCGTCGAGGCGGATGCCGGCCAGCCGGCTGACGACCGCCGACACCAGTACGGCCGAGGTGGCCGCCACGTCGGACAGGCTGTCGATCGCGGTCGCCCGCATCACCTGGGAGCCGATGAGACCGCCCAATCCGGAGTTGAAAAGGAACATCCAGAGTTTGACGCCGATCGAGACCGCCAGGACCAGCACCGCAGCCAGGGTGAATTCCGTGTCGGCCGGATGGAGGATCCGGTTGTATGAAACCTTGATCAGTTCGAGTCCGATCGACAGGATCACCACCGCGACGGCGGACGTGGCGATGTACTCGATCCGCGCGTGTCCGAACGGGTGCTCTTCGTCCGCCGGCTTGCCGGCCATCCGTACGCCGGCCAGCACCACGACGCACGATCCCGCGTCGGACAGGTTGTTGACGGCGTCGGCCGTGATCGAAACACTGCCGGTCAGCGTGCCGACGACGAACTTGCCCGTAAACAGGAGCAGGTTGAGGATCAATCCCATGGCGCTGCTCAGGGTGCCTGCACGGACACGTACCCCGGAATCTCCCGGACGGTCGATGTTTCGGATGAAAAGCCGCGCGAACGCGCGCGCCATGCGTTCTGTCTTCATGATGACCTCCGTCAGAGGCAAAAATGGGACATAGAGTTGATTATATGCGTTTTGCAGGATTTCGCCAGATGCACTAGAATAAGTCGGATACGTGCCGGCAGGCACTGCGGAAAGATGGAGGCGCTGCCATGATCGGAGGATTGTCCGTCGGGATGCCCGGATTGGCGGAACACCGGAGCATCGGGGAGGATCTCGAACTCTGCGCCCGTCTGGGTCTGGACTTCATCGAGATCAACGCGAATCTGCCGCACCTGCAGCCCGACCGGCTCAATCTGCCGGCGCTGCGCTCCCGGCTCGGGGAGACGGGATTGTACCTGACGTTCCACGCGGAGGAGGACCTGAGTCCTTTCCACTTCAACTCCCGTATCGCCGCGGCCTGGCTGGACACGCTTGCCGCGGAGATCGAAACCGCGTGTACCCTAGGGTCGCCGATCGTCAACCTGCATCTGAACGAGGGAGTGTACTTCACGCTCCCGGGACAACGGCTCTACCTGTTCGAGGCTTTCAAGGACCATTTTCTCGAAGGGATCGAGGCGCTCCGGTCGTTGTGCATCCGCGTCGCCGGCAGCAGCGGGCCGGTGTGCTGCGTCGAGAACTGCGGCGGCTTCCCGCCCTTTCTGCGGGAGGGGATCGACCGTCTGCTCGAGAGTCCGGAGTTCGGCCTGACGTGGGACGTGGGCCATGACCATGCCGCGGGCGGTGTCGACCGGCCGTTCCTGATGGACCGCGCGGACCGCGTGCGCCACATGCATCTGCATGACGCGGGACCTGCGGGGAACCACCTCGCGGCAGGCGAGGGGGTGCTGGATCTGGGGGCGCGTCTGGCATTCGCGCGGGAGCACCGCTGCCGCGTCGTGCTGGAGACCAAGACCGGCGAGGCGCTTGCCCGCACGGTCCAGTGGGTCCGCGCGTGGGCGGGCGGGTTGTCCTGACGCGGACACTTCCGGCCGGCAAACGGACGAACGACGGATAAAAGGGCGGCCGCGTATCTCCACGCGGCCGCCCTTTAAATATGAATTCTTTCCCTCCGGATCGCAGGTCAGCCCGCGATGACCGAGTTGACGATGGCCTCGAGGTACTCCTGACGGCCGGAGTCGACCGTGACGTCGCCCATCTTGACCGCGTAATCGGACAGCGCCTTCATGTCGAGCTTGCCGTCGATGATGTCCTTGCCGATACCGGTGGTCCAGGAGGCGTACCGCTTCGCGACGAACTCGTCCAGCCGTCCGTCTTCGATCAGCTTCTGCGCGATGCGAAGTCCGAGCGCAAACGTGTCCATGCCGGCGATGTAGCCCATGAAGATGTCTTCGCGGGTGTTGGAGGCGCGCCGCACTTTGGCGTCGAAGTTCAAACCGCCGTTGGTGAAGCCGCCGGCCTTGAGAACCTCATACATGCAGTAGACCGCGTCGTAGACGTTGGTCGGGAACTGGTCGGTGTCCCAGCCGAGCAGCATGTCGCCCTGGTTCGCATCGATCGAGCCGAAGAACCCGGTGTCGCGGGCCAGCCGCAGCTCATGCGCGAACGTGTGCCCCGCGAGCGTGGCGTGGTTCGCTTCGATGTTGAGCTTGAAGTCCTTGTCGAGCCCGTAGTGGCGGAGGAAACCGATGACTGTCGCGGAGTCGAAGTCATACTGGTGCTT
>JAGOFF010000106.1 GCA_017997315.1 Clostridia bacterium | reverse complement strand
ACCATTCCGGTGGATATGACCGAGAGGCTACACCTGTTCCCATTCCGAACACAGTAGTTAAGCTCTTCGGTGCCCACGATACTTGGCTGGTAACGGCCCGGGAAAATAGGTCTCCGCCGGATCTTATTCCTCAATAGCTCAGCTGGTAGAGCATGCGGCTGTTAACCGCAGGGTCGTAGGTTCGAGTCCTACTTGAGGAGCCAGGCAAAAGCCGGTCGAAAGACCGGCTTTTGTTTTGATCCGGCGGCACTGGAAGTATAATGATGTTCTGAACATCCAGTCCGTACAGGAGTGCCGAATGCACAAGACCGCCACCCTCCGCATCACGCAGGTTGCCGTCGTTACGGCGGCATATGTCCTCCTGACTCTCCCGTTCGCGCAGTTCGCGTTCGGCCCGATCCAGTTTCGGCTGGCCGAAGCGATGGCTGTACTGCCGGCCGTCTTCCCCGCGGCGATCCCAGGACTCTTTCTCGGCTGTCTGCTCGCCAATCTGTTCAATCCGAACAACCTCGGACCGATCGACATCGTGTTCGGGAGCCTGGCGACCCTTCTGGCGGGATATGCGACATGGCATATCTCCCGGATGCTACGCTCCGCGGCGCCGATCGTTCGCCGCCTGGCCTGCCTGGCCCCGCCGATCGTCATCAACGCCCTTGTTGTGGGCACCTATCTTCCGTTCCTGCTGTTGGAAGAGGGGGGCAAGGTCACACTCGGACTGGCGGCGTTCAACATCCTGACCGTCGGACTCAGCGAAGCGGTGGTGGTGTTTCTGGTCGGTCTGCCGCTGCTTGCCGCACTTGAAAAGAAATATCCGGTTTCGTAGCATCACCTTGTACATCGGAGGGAACCATGGCGCATTACTATGATCCGCATCCGGAGGGGGAAGGACGGCCCGGCACCGCGGCCATCCGTATCGACGGGCGGGATTTTTCCTTTGACACCGCCGGCGGAGTGTTTTCCAGCCGAAGGGTGGATTTCGGGACCGTGCTTCTGATCGAGGCGGCGATCGCCGAGATCCGCCGCAACGGACAGGGGAAAGGCCGCCTGCTCGACCTCGGCTGCGGGTACGGGGCCGTCGGGATCATCCTGAAGAGGGCTTTCCCGGCCATGGATGTTGTTCTTTCAGATGTCAATGAGCGCGCGCTCCGGCTGGCGAAGAGCAACGCGGAACGCAACCAGGTTTCGTTTGCCCGGTTTGTCCGGTCGGATGCATTTGAAGGATTGCCGGAGACGTTCGACTGGATCTTGACCAATCCCCCCATCCGGGCCGGCAAAGCCGTTGTTCACCGCTTTTTCCAGGGAGCCTACGAACACCTTGCTCCCGGGGGCACGCTTTTCGTGGTCATACAGAAAAAGCAGGGCGCACCGTCGGCGTCGTCCTTTCTGGAAGAGACATTCGGAAACTGCGAGCCGATCGAGAAGAGTGCCGGTTTCCGCGTCCTGCGGTGCGTCCGATGAGCTTTCACACCGCATCCGCCGGAATAGTACCCCCATATCGGTTGCGCGCCTGTACCGCGCTTATCGTCGCGGTTCTCGTGCTGATGGTGATTCCGGGCTGCGCACCCCGGAATCCGGTCGGAGGGGAGTCATACGATGCCCCGCTCCTCTATATGTCGCCGGAGACACCGAAGGGGGAGTCCGAAGCCGGGATTGTCTATCGTGAGGTGTATGATTTCGAGTCGTTTCTGGCGGAGTCCGAGTTGCCTGTACTGATCCTGGTTTCCGATCGGCAATCCGGTCTCGACTCTTCCGCCACTCTGCTGCTGGAGCGTCTTGCGTACGACCTGCGCGGAACGGTCGCCTGCCTGCGGGTCGAGAACGACAGGAATCCGGGGGTTCTTGATTTCTGCGGCGCCGGGCTGACCCCGTGCTTTGCGTTGACCGAAAAGGGTGCGTTGCTGCGGTCCACCGGCGGCATGGAGACGGTGGATCCGGAGCAGGTCGACTCCATGCTTTTGTCCGCCGGGGTCCTCCGCTAAGGCCGGTCGGGCGGAGCGGTGAGCCGAATCATTAAGTTTCTTTCCCGACTTCTCACCGTATGTTGTACTTGGGTTGAAAACCGGTTGTCATTGGAATAGATTGGCTATACCGAAGCGGAGGAGGGCTCAGACCATGGATGAAAAGATCAGGGCGATCGCCGAGCGGCTGAGGGGCATGCGTGAGATTTCCGGATTGTCAGAAGCGGAAATGGCCGCGGCGACGGGAGTGACCGAAGAGGACTACCGGATCATGGAAAGCGGCGGCAGGGATTTCTCGTTCACGTTTCTGTTCAAAGCCTCGCAGCGGTTCGGAATCGATCTGACGGAGCTGGTATCGGGCGAGTCGCCCCGACTGAGCGGGTATGAGCTCATCCGGGCCGGCGAGGGCCTGCCGATCGTCCGGCGCGAGGGCTTCCGTTATCTCAATCTGGCCTACATGTTCAAAAGCCGGCTGGCCGAGCCTTTCATGGTCACCGCTCCGTATGAGAACGGGAACGAGACCTGCATGATCGCCATGAGCACCCACGAAGGCCAGGAAATGGACCATGTGCTGTCCGGCCAGCTCAGGATATCGATCAACGGACACGAAGAAACCATGCGCGCAGGCGATACCGTGTATTACGACTCGTCGAAACCGCACGGGATGGTCGCGGTCGGCGGCGACAGCTGCAGCTTTCTGGCGATCGTGATGGATCCAGCCAGGGCGTAGTCCGACCGCAACGAAACGTGCACAAGGAGAACGGATCATGTTGAACCTCCATCTCGACTATCTCCAGGAAACGACGGACGACCAGGGACGTGTTGTGGATTTCCGGTTCCGGATGCCGGATCGGTTCAACTTCGCCTATGACGTGATCGACCGGATTGCGGGCGCGACCCCGGATCGGCGGGCCATGCGCTGGTGCAACGAGGCCGGGGAGACCCGGACGTTCACGTTCGGCGATATGAGCCGGGAAAGCGACCATGCGGCATCGTTCTTCCGGTCCCTCGGCATCGGCAAGGGCGACATGGTTATGCTGATCCTCAAGCGTCATTACCAGTTCTGGTTCGCGGTCCTCGGCCTGCACAAGATCGGAGCCGTGGCGATCCCCGCAACCAACCAGCTGCAGGTCAAGGACATCCTGTACCGCTTTGCGTCCGCGGATGTAAAAGCGGTCGTCTGCACCGCCGAGGGTGAAGTGTCGGACCATGTGGACGAAGCCGCGGAGCAATACGGAAAGCTGACCGCGCGGATCATCGTCAAGGGATCCAAACCGGGCTGGATTCCTTTTGACGAGCGGCTCGCGTCGCAGCCTGCATTTGTACGGCCGTCCAGGGACGAGATGCCCGGGATGACGGATCCCATGCTTCTGTACTTTACATCCGGCACGACCGGAATGCCCAAGATGGTCGTCCACGACCACCTGTATCCGTTGGGTCACATCCCGACCGCCAAGTACTGGCACAAAGTCGATCCGGACGGTCTGCACCTGACCGTGTCCGAAACGGGATGGGCGAAATCCATGTGGGGCAAGCTGTACGGCCAGTGGATGATGGAGGCGGGCATCGACGTTTTCGACTTTGACCGTTTCTCCCCGCATGTCATGCTGGAACATATCGTGGAGGCGGGCGTGACGACATTCTGCGCGCCGCCGACGATCTATCGGTTCCTGATCAAGGAAGATCTGACCAAATACGACCTGTCCCGGCTCCAGCACTGCACGATCGCCGGCGAGGCGCTCAATCCGGAGGTGTACGGGCAGTTCCTGCGGGCGACCGGTCTTGAGCTGAAAGAGGGTTACGGCCAGACGGAGATGACCCTGGCGGTGGTCACCAACTACTGGATGGCCACCAAGCCGGGATCCATGGGTAAACCATCCCCCGCATACGACATCCTCCTGCAGGACGAAGACGGACAGCCGGTCCGGCCCGGCCAGACCGGAGAGATCTGCATCCGGATCGATGATCGGAAGATTCCGGGTCTGTTCGGAGGGTACCACAAGGATCCGGGCCTTACACGAAGTGTCTGGTACGACGGGGTCTACCACACCGGAGACCAGGCCTGGATGGACGAGGACGGATACTTCTGGTTCGTCGGCCGCGCGGACGACATCATCAAGAGTTCCGGGTACCGGATCGGACCGTTCGAAGTGGAAAGCGTCATCATGGAACACCCGGCCGTGCTGGAATGCGCCGTGACCGGCGCCCCCGATCCGGACCGCGGCCAGGTGGTCAAGGCGACCGTTGTGCTGGCAAAGGGGTATGAGCCGTGCGAAGCGCTCATGGCCGAACTTCAGGACTATGTGAAGTCGCACACCGCTCCGTACAAGTATCCCCGGATCCTGGAGTTTGTACCCGAGCTGCCCAAAACGATCAGCGGCAAGATCCGGCGGATGGAAATCCGGCAGGCGGACAAAGATGTCCGCAGCGATCCGTGAACGGCCGCTCGCTCCCGTTGATCCGTACGGCGATCGGGCAGGACAGCCACCGGTTCACGGAGGAGCCGCTGTCGACCCCTGCGCGTCCGTTGATGCTGGCCGGTGTCCGGATTCCGGATGCCCCTGCGTTGGCCGGGAACAGCGATGCGGATGTGGTTCTTCACGCAGTGACGAACGCCGTGTCGGGCATCACCGGCGTCAATATCCTTGGCGAAGCGGCGGACCGGATGTGCCTGCAGGACGGGATCACGGACAGTGCCGCCTATCTGGCGGAAGCCCTTCGCCGGCTGGACGGCTACCGGCCGGTCCACCTATCCGTTTCCGTTGAAGCCGCCCGTCCGCGGCTCTCCCCGTACATCGAGGCCATGCGGAGGCGACTGGCTGAACTGATGGAACTCGGGGAAGGGGATGTCGGCCTGACCGCAACATCAGGCGAAGGATTGACGGATTTCGGACGGGGAATCGGCATCCAGGCTCTTTGCATCCTGACGGTGGAACGGATCTCCTCAGGAGTCTGAACCCTTCTCCGCACGAAGTTGTCTTGCCAGCGTCTCCCCGAGCAGGAGGTCGTCCGGCGTGGTGATCTTGATGTTCCGATAGGAGCCTTCGACCAGACGGACCGGATGTCCGGCGGCTTCCACCAGGGAAGCGTCGTCGGTTCCGGTGACGCCTTTTTCGTGCGCCGATCGGTATGCACTCAACACCAGTCCGAATCGGAACGCCTGCGGCGTCTGGACCAGCCAGAACCGCGCACGGTCCGGTGTTCCGGTCACAAGTCCCTGAGGATCCGCTTCCTTGATGGTGTCCTTGAGACGCACCGCGGCGCAGCAGGCCCCGGAGCGGAGGGCTTCTCCGATGCACCGGTCGATGGTGGGTCCGTCCGTGAAACAGCGCGCACCGTCCTGGATCAGCACGATGTCATCCGGCCCGGCCTGCGCGGCAAGCGCTTCCAGTCCGTTCATCACGGACTCCTGACGCGTGTCTCCGCCTCCAGCCAGATCCGTCGAGTCCGCCAGGCCGTACTCCGCGCACAGGGATCGGAATGCCTCCCTCTCCGCAGACGGAACGACCAGCAGGATGCGCCGGACGGATGGCAGGGCGAGGAACGTACGCAGGGTGCGGATGATGACCGGAATCCCTCCGATGGACACCCGGAGCTTGTTCACGCCGGAGCCCATCCGCGTACCGCCGCCGGCCGCGGTGATCAGGACATGGATGCCGGGCTCGGGCGGCGACCCGCTCAAGGTGCTCATCCGAGGGCGACATCCAACGCTTCGTGGATATTGTCGACAAAAAACAGCTCGGGGAGCTTATCGGCCCGGATCCTTTCGGTCGCGCGCCGGACCCCGCCGGGCAGGACGCAGGAGGTGAAACCCATGCGGCCGGCTTCGATGATCCGGCGGTCGACGCTCCCCACAGTGCGGATCTCGCCGGACAGCCCGACCTCGCCGAAAACGACGGTATCGGGACGGAGCGGCCGGTCGCGGAAGGTCGAGGCGATAGCGCACACCACGGCAAGATCCCCCGCGGTTTCCTCGATCCGGAGGCCTCCCACCACATTGAGGAAGGAGTCCATGTTCGACAGTCCCAACCGCAGCCGCCGGTCCATGACCGCGGTCAGCATGGCCACGCGGTTGCGGTCGATCCCCTGGCTCATGCGTTGCGGTGCCGCGAACGCGCTTTCGTTGAGAAGCGCCTGGATTTCGACCAGGATCGGGCGCGTTCCTTCCATGCAGGCCGCAACCACCGATCCCGGAACGCCGAGCGGCCGCCCGGAGAGCATGGCCTGCGATGCGTTTTCCACACCCACCAGTCCGGTGTCCCGCATTTCAAAGATGCCCAGTTCGTCCGTGGCTCCAAACCGGTTTTTGGTGGCGCGCAGAATCCGGAACGAGCTTTGGCGCTCCCCCTCGAAATACAGAACCGTGTCCACCATGTGTTCCAACACGCGGGGCCCCGCGATGGAGCCGTCCTTGGTCACATGGCCGACCAGCACAACCACGGTGCCTTGGGCTTTGGCGATCCGAAGCAGTCCGCCGGTGACTTCGCGGACCTGTGATACCGTTCCCGGCGCGGAGGACAGATCCTCGGCATACATGGTCTGGATCGAATCGATCACAGCCAGCACCGGCTTTTCCGCGGTGATCGAGGCGGCGATCGCGTCGAAGGAAGTTTCGGACAGCAGCCGGATCCCGGCCCCTCCGATTCCCAGACGCTCGGCGCGGAGTTTGACCTGGCTCGGCGACTCTTCGCCGGACACGTACAGCGCGTTTCCGTGGGAACCCACCTGATCGCAGGCCTGGAGAAGCAATGTGGACTTTCCGATGCCCGGATCCCCGCCTACGAGGACCAGGGAACCCTGTACGAATCCGCCTCCGAGAACCCGGTCCAGCTCCGGCATACCCGTCGCAAACCGGCGTCCCTCGCCGGTCGGCACCGAATCGAGGGGAACGGCCGTCCCCGCGGCGTCCGCGCCGCGCGCCAGCCATCCCGCCGGTTTCGCGCCGTTGCGGGCGGAAGCGCCGGTCGCCACGCGCTCCTCGACCATGGTGTTGTACTGGCCGCAGCCGGGGCAGCGTCCCATCCAGCCGGATGTCTCGTACCCGCATTCACCGCAGAAATAGGTGGTCTTCGTCTTTGCCATGGTACAAGGATAGCAGTCCGTTCCGGCCGCCGCAATCGGGGACATCCGGTCCTGTCCCCCGGCTTGATTGGATTTATGGTTCATTCCGTGTAGAATAGGGCTGATATGCTCCCTGACAATCACGATTCACGTGCGGCGGATACACCGAAGGAGGTCCCGACAGGGTGGACAGAATCTGGACTCAGCATTACGATCCGATTTTCCAGACGACCATCGATTATCCTGAAAAGACCATGTATGGGCTTGTCCGTGACCGGGCGGCCCGGTATCCGGCACAGACCGCACTGAGCTTCATGGGCCGGCGGATGTCCTACGAGGAGATGCTCGGCCTGGTCGACCGGATGGCGGACCGCCTGTCGATGATGGGATTCACCCGAGGGACGGTTGCGACGATCTGCCTGCCGAACATTCCGGATGCGGTCATCGCGTTTTATGCGGTCAACCGGCTCGGCGGGGTTGCCAACATGGTCCATCCGCTGTCGCCGGCCGAGGAGCTGCAGCACTACATCCAGACCACCGACAGCGAGTTCCTTTTCATCCTGGACGCGTTTCTTCCCAAACATCTCTCCATCCTGGAGCGGTCCCGGATCCGTACGACGATCGTGTCGTCGGTTCCGGACTACCTGCCGCCGCTGATGTCCGTCGGATTCTGGGTCAAATCCGGCCGCAAGATCCCCAAGGTGCGGTGTTCGGACCGGATAATCAAGTGGAACGCGGCCCTTGCCGCCGTCCCCGGAC
>JAGOFF010000105.1 GCA_017997315.1 Clostridia bacterium | reverse complement strand
TCGACCGTCCCGAGCACGGGCCGGCCGATGCGTCCGGCGTCGATCGCGTCCCGGATCCGGCGGACCGGACGGTAGAACCGGCGCTGGCTGACCCCGCCGCGCAGCACTCCGGCCTCCCGGGCGGCGCGGATCATCGCGTCGCAGTCCGCGAGCGAAACCGCGAGCGGTTTCTCGACCAGCACATGCGCCCCCGCCCGGGCCGCCTCGACCGCGGGGGCGGCATGCGCGGGATGCGGGGTGCAGACGACGACCGCCCCGACCCCGGCCTCCCGGATCATCCGGGGGATGCTGTCATACGCCTGGATCCCGTCGCCCAGCGACGCCGCGAACGCCCGGGCCTTGGCGATGTCCCGCCCGTACACCGCGGTGAAATCCGACTCGGGGAGCGCCTTGAGCGCTTCGGCGTGGCAGCGCGCGACCTTGCCGGTCCCGATGACCGCGGTCTTGATCCGATCCATGAAAACCTCCCGCGGCAGCGCCGCCTTTTATCCGATCTCCCGCAGCGCCCGGCCGACCGCGCGCATGTTGTCCAGCCGCATCTCGCAGTACTCGCGCGACAGCATGATGCCGGACGCGCCCGCCTCGAACGCCTTGAGAACCGCGCGGTACACGGTCTCCGGGTCGGCGGGGCAGGGCTTGTCCCCGAGCGGGATGTCGAATCCGATGCCCGGATACACCGGCACCCGGCCCGCGACACCGTCGACGAGCCGTTTCGTGAGCCGGTACACGTAGTCCTCGGTCAGCCCGCCGCCGTCCATCCGGTCCAGCGCGGGTTCGACGGACTTGTCGTATCCCATGAGGTCGTAGAAGGACTCCAGAAGCACGTCCATCGAGGTGTCGCGCAGGATGGTCCCGTTCATCTTCCGCAGGTACCAGTTCTTGATCCGGGGTGCGGCGATGTCGTGGTAGGCGATCGGCTTGACGAAGTCGCAGTACCGGGCGACTTCGGCGTAGTCGATCTCCGCGCGCTGGAAGATGTCCCAGGTGCTTTCCTGGTGGTCGACGTGGATGCCGAACCGCGCGTCCGGGCGGACGATCTTGACCGCGCCGTACAGCAGCTTGGCCAGATCCTCCTTGGAATCGTGCGCCATCTGCTCCCACGCGAGGATCTCGGGGTACTTGAGCAGGATGCGCAGGAAGGTCGGGAACGCCCCGTCCACCGGGTTGACGCTCCCGTCCCGGAGCCCGAGGTTGTATTCGTACAATGTCTGGAAGCCCTGCCGCGCACGCTCGCCGTCGATCCCCTTCGCCCGGGCGCGCGCCATGCAGTGCCCGCAGAAGCAGGTCGGGACGTCGTCCCAGAACAGCATGCGGGACAGCGGGCCGCACCGTTCGGAACCGTACTGCAGCCCGTCGATCGGATACGTCTTGAACATGTCCTCGATGGAAGACAGCCAGAAATTCTTGTAGTCCGGGTTGTTGAAGCAGGTAAACGGGTGGAGCCGTCCGTACACGTCGACCGACAGTGCCTTGGACCAGTTGTCGACGTACTGCATCGTGCGCGCCTGGTGCGGCTCCAGGAAACGGGCGTACACCTTCATGCCCCGCTTGCGCGCGGGCTCGGCCAGGTCCGCCAGGAAATCCCGGTCCGCATACTCCGTTCCGGGCGGGTTGGGCCGGGAGCGCAGCACCGTACCCCCGAACAGCTCCTCGTGCTGCCGGATCCACAGTCCGGGCAGCTTTCGCCCGCGCTCGTCGCGCACCGGCACGCCGTGGTCCGGCGCCAGCACCTCCCGCGGCCGGTTGTTCGCGCCGTAATAGGTGTGGGTATAGGCGATCAGCGCGTTGACGCCCGCGGTCTCCCGCATGATGTCCAGCGCATGGTCGATGCCCTCGTCGTAAGCGCCGACCGGTCCGACCTGGATCCCGACAAATCCGTCTTTCATGCCTTGTCTCCTTTTCCGGCGGCGTACCGCCGCCGCTATTGTCCCGTGCGGATCAGCCAGAGGATGCGTTCTTCGGTGTCGAACCGGTCGTAGTCCCCGACCAGCGTGCCGGCATGGTGGTAGACAATCCCGTTTTTCTCGTTGCGCCCGAGCGCGCGGAGAATGTCCGCCTCCCCGAATTCACGGATATAGCGCGCGAACGCGCGGATCCGGACTTTATCCAGCATGGTGCCCGCGCACGGGAAATCCGGGCACTCCCAACAGCCTCTGTACCCCTTGTCCATGCAGCAGTTCCGGTTCCTGCACCCCTCCCGGTCCGCGCAGCCGCCGTTCCGGCAGCCCGCGCACGTCGCGTTCTCCCCGCAAAGGCAGCAGGCGAGTCCGCAGTAAGCCAGTCCCTTTTCCTTGTCCATCTCACCCTCCCGGTTCCGCGTTGCCGTCATCATGCATCAGTATACCCGAGAGCGGCCGGGCCGGGACAGCGGGACGCGGGTCAGGAGATCTTCCAGCCGAGGTCTTCGAGCCGCTTGTACCGCGCGTACCAGCCCTCCCGCCCGGAGAGTTCCGCGGGAGACCCGCTTTCGACGATGTGCCCTTTTTCCATGATGTGGACCGTATCCACGTCCAGAAGGCCGGACAGACGGTGGCTGACCGTCAGGATGGTCTTGGTTCCGCCGCCGGACAAGCCGCTGCCTGTCAAGGCGCGGACCGCGTCCAGCACCTTGCGCTCGGTCACCGCATCCAGCCCGGACGTCAGTTCGTCCAGCAGCAGCACCGGCGGATCCGCGGCCAGCGCCCGGGCCAGGGAGAGCAGCTGGGTCTGGCCGTAGGACAGCCGTGCGGCCCCCTCGCCCAGGAGGGAGTCCATGCCCTCGGGCAGCGCGTCGACCGCCTCCGCGAGACCCACCGTTTCCAGCGCCCGCCGGGCCTGACCCCGGGAGATCGAGTCGTCCCGCAGCGTGATGTTTTCATAGACGGTCCCGTTGAACACGACCACGGTCTGCGGCACGATCCCGATAAGCCGCCGCCGTTCTCCCGGCTCCAGCAGGTAGGGGTCCCTCCCCCCGATCCGGATCGATCCGCCCGCGGGCGGGTACAGCCCCGCGGCCAGGTGCAGCAGCGTGGTCTTGCCCGATCCGGTGCGGCCCGCGAGCGCGGCCTTGACGCCGGCGGGAATGTGCAGCGACGCGCCCGCGAGCACCTCCGTGCCGCTTTTATAGGAGAAACGGACGTCGGTCAGCACGATGTCCGTCCCCGCGGCGGCCGCGGAGGATGTGCCCGGTTCCGCGGATCCTCTTTTGCCGGCGGTCCCGGTCGGCAGCCGGAAGAACGCGCGAACGCGGGCAAGGCCCGCCATGGCCTGCTGGATGGTCAGGAGCTCGCCCGCCGCGGCTTCGATCGGATCGAACAGCCGGATCAGCAGGTCCGCCGCGGCCGCAAGCGAACCCAGCGACAGCCCGAGCGCAATCGCCGTTCCGTTCCGTCCGGCGCCGGCGACCAGGACCAGCGCGATCACGGCCGCGCGCACGGTCTGCAGGATGCAGGGGAACCATGCGTCATACACGCTGTTCGCGTTCATGGCGGCCCGGTGCTTCTCCAGCAGCGGTTCGAACCGCTCCGCAAACCGGTGTTCCCGTCCGAACACCTTGATGACCTTCAGGCCGGAGTAGATCTCCTGGATCCCGGTGTTGATGTCCGACACCCGCTCCCGGACCTCCTTCTGACGCGCGTGGATCCGGCGCCGGAAGAAATCCGAGATGAGGTAGATCAGGGGGACCGCGCCGACTGCGATCCATCCGGTCGCCGGTGAGAGCGCAAACAGCGCGAGCAGCAGCCCGCCGATCTTGAGCAGGTCCGCCGCCGCACCGATCAGCCCCGCGGTGAACAGGCTGTTGACCGCGTCGATGTCCGCCGAGAACCGCGACATCGTCTCCCCGACGGGCGTGCCGAGGTAGTGGTCCATCGGGAGCAGGGGGAGCCGCTCGAGCATCAGGGTGCGGATCCGGAGCAGGACACCCTGGCCGAGAACCATCGAGCCGTACTCCCGCACGAGGTCCGCCAGCCCGATCGCCAGCACCGCCCCGAGATACAGCAGCGCCATCTCCCACAGCCCCCCGCCGCCGGCTGCGAGCGGGCCGTCCACAATGCGGCGCAGGATCCGCGACGGGCCCGCGACCAGCATCGCACCCGCCGCGACCGCCGCCAGCATCGCGGCGGCGTGCCAGGGTTTCCGGCGCACGGTCCCGGCCAGCGCGCGGAGGAGAAAATGTGCTTCCGGATTCCTACGCATCGCCGTTCCCCTCCAGAAACGCCTGGGCGTCATAGATGTCCTTGTAGAGGCCGGGCTGCGCCGCCAGCGCGTCATGCGCGCCCGCCTGCACAATCCGGCCGCGGTCCAGCACCAGGACCCGGTCCGCCTGCCGGAACGCGGTGAGACGATGGGTGAAAAGCAGCGTGATCCGGTCGGCGAACCGCTCCCGCAGTCCCTCCACGATGGCCTCTTCGGTCGCGATGTCGACCGCGGAGAACGGGTCGTCGAGCAGCAGGACCGGAGCCTGAGAAAGCGCCGCCCGCGCCATGGCGATGCGTTGGCGCTGTCCGCCGGACACCCGGGCGCCCTTTTCGCCGACCGGGGTGTCGAGCCCCTGCGGAAAGCGTCCGAGGTCGCCGCGCAGCGCGACCGCGGCGAGCACATCGTCCAACCGGCTGTCCGGCTCCGGATCCTCCGTCCCCAGCAGGATGTTTTCCCGGATGCTCATGGAAAACAGGAACTGCTCGTGCCCCGCGTACGCGATCCGCCGGCGCCGCTCGGACGGGGGGATGTCCTGCAGCTCGCGGCCGTCCAGCCGGATGCTGCCCCGGTAGGGATACAGGCCGGTCAGGGCGTGCGCCAGCTGGCTCTTGCCCGATCCGACCGCTCCGGTGATCCCGATGATCTCGCCCCGCCGGGCGGTGAACGTGATGTCTCGCAGAAACTCCGTCCCGTCCACGCCGAACGAGAGTCCCTCGACCGCCAGCTCCGCGCAGTCCGGCCGTACCAGCGCCGCGCCGTCCGGCTCCTCCGGGCGGCGCCTGTCCATCTTCTCCCGGACGCGTGTCCAGGCCGCGCGGGCGCCGTGCCACCGGTTGAACACGCGCGCCGCGACCCGGGTGCGGCCCGAGAAGGCGACGAACATCACCAAAAACGCGTTGAACGTCCCGACGCTCCAGGATCCGCGCGTCACCTCGCGGCCGCCCAGCGCGATGACCACGACGATCCCGAGTCCTGCGATCAGGGCATAGACGGGCAGCATCGCCTGTTGGAGCAGCATCTCCCGGACGGAGAACCGCGCCTGACGCTCATACGCCGAGCGGATTCTCTCCGCCTCGTCCCGCTCGCGCCCGAAAAGCCGCAGTACCGCAACCGCGTCCAGATAGCGCTGCAGCCCGGTGCTGGAGGCCGACGCGGCCTTGCGCGCATCCATCGAGTACCGGTACAGCATGTGCCGCATGTTCTGCGCCAGCAGGACCGTCACCGGGACCATGACCGAGGCGAGGAGCGTGATCCTCCAGTCCCGGACCATCAGCGCGACAAAATAGGAGACCATCAGCAGCCAGGTGTCCCAGCCTTCGTTGAGCGTGGTCATGACGGTGTCGACCACCAGCGTGATGTCCCCGACCGTGCGGGACATCAGGTCCCCGACCGATTCCTTTTCCAGCTCGGGCAGCGGACGTCCGAGCGTGCGCTCGATCAGCGTCTGCCGCAGATCGCAGGCGACCCGGTTGAACTGGTCCCGCATGAACCAGCGCTTGACGTACCGCGCGGACTGGAAAAAGGCGGTAACCCCGACAAAGTACGCGGCCGAGAGCCATACCTGCCGGGCGGTTCCTCCGCCGGCGGCGTCGATCAGCCGCCCCATCAGCACGGGTCCGAGCACGATCATCGTGTTGTACAGGATGCCCCCGACCGACGAAACGATGAACTGCGGCCGGTATTTCCACAGGTAGGCGGGCAGGGTTTCCCGTCCGCGGGGCGGCCCGAACCGCTTCACGGCTCGCGCACTTCCCGGAACAGCTCGTACGCTTTTTCCCGGGCACGCGCCAGCGCATCGCGACCGGCATCGGTGGCCGCATAGTATTTGCGCACCTTGCCGTCCACGGTCCGGTTCTCGCCCGCGATCAATCCGTCCTTGACCAGCGCATGCAGGACGGGATAAAGCGTGCCCGCGCTCAAGGCGTATCCGTGACGCGCCAGCTCATCGATCAGCCACGCGCCGTAGACGGGTTCCTGCGCGGCATGGTGCAGGATGTGGAGATGGATGAAACCCAAAAACATGCGGCGTACGACACGGCTTTCCATGATTCGTCCTTTCGCCCGGCAGACAACGCCTCATCGGAACGGTCTTCTGATGTCGGATATCGATATCGAAATCCTATAACGGTATATCCTGATGATGCGGCATCCGAATGGAACCGTCAAGCCGATCCGCTGCACAGGAAGGTTCCGGAATGGTACTGTGGAATCAGGATCTGTCGAGGGGCATGGACGGGGGTGAGAAATATGAGGAGAAACGGGATCCGGACGGCTGCGATTGTCCTGGCTGCGGTTTCGCTGCTGGTCGCATTGGGGTATTTCTTGCGGATCGATCGATTTGGCTTGGCGGAGATCGAATGGGTCGACATGGTAAAAATCGAAGGTCAGCTGTATCGCAGTGAATACGTGAGGGTTCCCGTCGAACAATCGGAAGTCGGTGAAAAAATCGGAGAGGTCCGGTTCAACGTCTCCGAACATGTGCACAACGGATACTACCGGTTCCGAAACGGCGATGCCGCCTTTCTGGAGGCCGGAACCGAGCTGTTCCGTCTGAATTCCCGCGACGACGGTATCGCCGCGAAAATCAACGAGTCCTATTTCCTGTACGGGATATCCCGCTAAGCCGGAATCCCCCGAGAGCGGCACGGAAGGGAGAATCCGGATGGATCATCGGCAACCCATGGCGAACCGGCACCTCGAGATCGTCCAGGTTTTTCTGCGCCTGGGGGCGCTGGCTTTCGGCGGACCCGCGGCGCACATCGCCATGATGGAGGACGAGATCGTCGTCCGCCGCAAATGGGTCACCAAGGAAAAATTCATCGACCTGCTGGGATTCACCAACCTCATCCCCGGCCCCAACTCGACCGAGATGGCGATCCACCTCGGGCTGGAGCGCGGCGGCCGGCTCGGGCTGCTGCTGGCCGGAGTCAGCTTTATCCTCCCCGCGATGGCGATCGTGCTGGCGCTGGCGTACGCGTACGTCCGTTTCGGTTCGATCCCTTCCGTCGCGCATGTGCTCGACGGTGTCAAGCCGGTCGTCCTCGCGGTGGTCGTGCAGGCGCTCTGCCGGCTGGGCGGCTCCATCCTCAAGAAGCGTGACGCCGCGCTCCTCGCGGCCGGCGCGCTCGCGGCTTCGCTGCTCGGCGTCCGCGAGATCCCGATCCTGCTGGCCGCGGGCCTGCTGCTGTTCGGGTGGCGCCGCCTGCGCAAGCCGCGGGCCGGCATCCGGCTGCAGGTCGTCGACCCGATGTCGATCGGGCTCTTGTTTCTCCTGTTCCTGAAAATCGGCTCGGTGCTGTACGGCAGCGGGTACGTGCTGCTCGCGTTCCTCCGGGCGGAGTTCGTCGGCCGGTATGCGGTACTCTCGACGCAGCAGCTGCTCGACGCGGTTGCGGTCGGGCAGTTCACTCCAGGTCCGGTGTTCACGACCGCGACCTTTGTCGGGTATCTGATCCGGGGCGTGCCGGGCGCGGTCCTTGCGACCGTCGGGATCTTTCTGCCCTCGTTCCTGCTGGTGCTGCTGCTCCATCCGCTGATCGACCGGATGCGCCGGTCCCCGATCGTGTCGGACGTGCTGGACGGGGTCAACGCCGCCTCCATCGCG